>NZ_JBNXVP010000059.1:0-33006 GCF_050565645.1 Leptolyngbya sp. AN10 | reverse complement strand
TCGTCGGTAATTGCATAAATCGCTATAATTTCGTCAAGCATTTTTCTTCTCTTCAAGGGTCAACATCTTGAAGAGATTTTATTGGCTTTGCTCCCTGACCGCTTCTAACTAGCAACTTGGGTTATTATTCCAAATCAAACCGGAATGCGATTGCCCGATCGTTTAGCTCATAAGCATTTCGGGCGATATCATGCTGGGTGCTATCCTGCGAATTTAGGACTTCCGTTTGCCGATCGTACTGTCGGTGTAGGACTAAGTTTGGAAGCACGAGGATTTGAACACGCGCCCACGATTAAAGCTCAACATCCAGGACGCTATCAAATCGAAGTGTTTCCGCATCCGGCAATGGTGCATCTATTCGGATTGAATCAGATTTTGAAATACAAAAAAGGCACGATCGCACAACGTAAACCAGAATTAGAAAAACTACGTCAATTCATTCTGGAGCGATTACCTCAAATCGAACCGAGATTAAAGTTAGAAACACTACCGGAAATTCCTAACAAAGGCGTTGATCTGAAAGCAGTCGAAGATCAGTTAGATAGTTTGATTTGTGCTTATGTAGCCGCGTATTGGTGGTATTGGGGTGCAGAAAAAAACTTAGTATTGGGCGATCGAGCATCAGGCTATATTGTGGTTCCGTCCCCTTTGAGTGAATGATGCTTGCTTCATTAATTCGATCGCGAAAACTTTGTCTTATTCTCGTTGCCGCTGCGATCGTTCATTTTGGGCTGATTTTGCTTGGTTTACCCAGTTGGCAATGTCCGATTCGAGAAGTGTTGAGAGTGCCTTGTCCGGGTTGTGGAATTTCCCGCGCTACGATCGAACTCCTGCAAGGTCATTTTGATCATGCCTTTAGAATTCACGCATTTGCTCCGATCGTGGTTCTCGTGGGTGGATTGGTTGTGAGTGCGATCGTGCTGCCAAAATCGCACCGACTTAAACTTTCTAGGAGTATCGATCAGATTGAGCAGCGAACCGGAATCACAATTGTGATCCTTATTGGTTTCTTAATCTATTGGTTAATCCGATTGTTCTTTTTTACAAAGGAAATCTATGACTGGGTAATGTGATGTGTTTTTATAGCTACAGGTTATTGAGGGTTCATTCATGGAAGCTTTACTTGGATTGGTCGTTTTAGCAGCAGCGATCACGAGTTTGGTGTGTTTCATTCTCGTTCTTATTAAACTCTTTGAAGATAAGGGAGTAGGTTGGGGAATCTTCGGGATTTTCTGTAGCATTTACACGTTTATTTGGGGTTGGCAAAACGTCGATCGATACAACATCAAAAACATCATGGTTCTCTGGTCAGCTATGGTCGGGGTCAATCTTCTACTCCGAATTCTGGCGATCGCTGCGGTCAGCCAAGGAAGCTAGGCATCACATTGAAAAGGGAACCGTCTTTCCCTTCAAGACTTACCGCTTCGCAAAATTTGCTGGATCTTGATCGCGTCGATGCTTGAGCGGAATCGGTGTACCTTGACTATTTCCCACTAATGCGGCTGTTTCTTCCAGGGCAGTTCTAAAGCGTTTCGCAGCATAAATCGACATATCACGCGGCACACTAATCCGATCGCGTAAATATCGCAAAGCCACATCTGATCCCGCTGGCGGAACACAAACCTCATCTGTCATCATTCGAGTTAGGGCACAGCGCAAGGCTTCATCCATCACCCGATCGTTTGAGGGATTGACTCGGATAATGTTCGATCGATGTTTGAGCACTCGATACAAAGCTTCTTTGCGAGAGTGTTCTGGTTCTGGATAGTTTACATCCGGTAGCTCAAACCAATCACCCTGATCGACTCGTGCTTTATTGATCAACATCTGCGGTTCGCCATTCTCCCAACATCCGCCCATCTGAGGCGGCAAATCGTGAGCATGAGTATGGAAATCACTTTGAGTGCCACGATACGTCGATCGAGCTTCCATTGCATCGAACCAAGCCTTGAAACGCGGATTCTCTTCGCGCATCGAATAGCCTTTGTAGTAGTACAAACTCGCATTCATCCGCTCAACATACGGTGTGAAAATTACATCCACCGTACTGAATTCCTCTAAAAAGTAGTCTCCAGGAGTTTGGCTCAGTGCCTCTTCAACCTTCGATACGACTTCGATAAACTTCTCGCGCTTCTGTTGCTCATCGCGGGCAGAATACGACGGATAGCAGAGCCAATTACACCACGCCCGGAACAGAAGCCGCTCCAGCCATCGCAGCGATTTGACTCGCGGATCTTCCATTCCAAACTTCAGCACCCCAAACGATCGTTCAAGCGCAATCAAAATATCATCGCTTTCGGTAATGATTCGACCCTCAAGCTCGATCGCAGGCAGCATTCCCGATGGCACTTTCCGCTTGTACCACGCTTCCTTTTCCCCATAGCAGAACATCGTTACTTTCTCAATCCGGTAGGGAATCTGCTTTTCTTCCAGCCACAGCCAGATTTTCTGACAATACGGACACCAAGCATGATAGTCCCGATACAACGTCACTCGCACATCCGATTCTGAATGTCCAAAGAGCCGTAACCAGGACTGAGCATTCGTGGAACCATTGACTGGATCGATTTGGTAATCAGTGAGAGCTTCGAGTTCTGTCCAGCTTAAAACGGGCATAAGAGATACGATCGCAACGAATTCTATCGTGACGGGTCTTGCATCTCTGCGTCAACCTAGAATCGTAATCCAACTCCACCTTGCAGAGTTGCAGCGGCTCCTCCGTTTCGGTAGCCATCAAAGGCAATTACCGCATTTCCAAACACCACGAGATTGCTATTGGGCAGGACGTAATCGATTCCAGGCTGAATCGCGAAACTGGTACGATCGCCCACCACCGAATTTCCACCGAGCGGAATTGAAGCCCCCGCGCCAATGTAAACATCGGTCTGCCAATTCAGCGGATAGTCGTAAGAAATCGTGGGTACGATCGCGGTTCCGCTGCCTAAAAATGCCTGAGCGCGGATTGAAATCGGTGCCCTGAGAAACTTGTACCGTCCAGCCACCACAGCCGAAACGCCACCTCCATCTCCATCATCGCCGCTGGTTAGACCGATCGCAGGACCCACACCGATATAACTTCCATAAGCCGCTTGAGCAGAAGCGGGGGCTTGATACGCGATCAAGCCAACCACTGCGGCTCCAAATAAACTGGTTAAAACTTTCATCGCTCAACTCCTCACATCGAATCGGCTGAATTATTTTTAATCATATCCAAGTTTGCCCGTTTCTCAAGTGCAACAAATCGATTTTTCTTTGAATTTCGATTGAAAAATGTATGAGAATCAGTAGAACTTTTAGAATGAGAGAAACCCCTATCGTTGAGTTTTATATGTCTGATTCCGCATTAGGCGATCGCTATTCTGATTTGATCGAACAAATTATCCAAATGACGCTAAAAGGCAATATTCGATCGAAAGAACAGGTCTATCAACTGTTGGCGCAGGAGATTGAACCGGATAGTGGCGAAATTTTTGAAGTGAAGTTTCGCGATCGCTACATGCAAACGGAAACCCAAGCAAATGATAAAAGCGACGAATTAAAGCAAGCGAAAGCAATGCGGGCAATGCGGGCACTCAAAACCATTGATGGGGAATGGAGCCGCTGGCAATCTGAAAACCGAAATAGAAGCGCGATCGCAACTTCAGTTCGTCGCTTAAATCAGGCGGATAAAAGCGATCGATTACTTATTTTTCTCGCATTGAGCGATCTAAATCAACCTGATAGTTTGAATGCTGACCAACTCAAACAAGTTGCACTCACGCTTCGACAACAGCCAATTTCTGATCCTGAAACTCAGCAGGAACTTGCACAATTGAGCGAAGGAATTGTCCGGGGTTTTCGATCTTGGGACATTTTGCAGCCGCATTTAGTCAGTTGGATTTATGATCCAGAACAACTTGGATTTGAGGGTTCATCACGCGGACTAAATCCTTGGGAAGTTTGGGCAAAACAACCACTTGGAACCCGATTACAATCCTTTTTCGCAGTCCTCGATCGCAATGATCCGGTGAGATATTGGGCACAGGATCAGCCCGATTTGACGGTTGCCGATTGGGTGGAATTCGCGATCGTGGTTCAGACCTTACAACGGGGTTTAGTCAATTGGGCAGAAAATCAAAGCTATAGTTCCAAAGCAGGACGAAACTTGTGTGTCTCGATGTTCCTGACCTTTGCGCTAATTTGGTCAGAGTTAGCGAATGGATTTGCACAGTCTTCGTCTTTGAATTCGATCAATCGATCGCGGTTTTCTGATGCGTCTTTCCGAGTCACTCTGCAAATTCTCCGAATCTTTGCTCAACGAGACTATTTCCCCTTATACGGAACGATCTATACGCCCTTTTCAGGGGGGCATTTCCGAGAGGCGATGAACTATCTGAGCGAGCCACTAAAACAAGCGGAAGGCACTCAGGAAAAAGCTCGAATTTTAACTTTAATCGGGGCTGCACAACGAGTCTTTGGAGCATTTGACATTGCAAAAGAGATTCATGATATCGCGAAAGACATTGCTCAAGAAGCAGGCGATTATCGATGCGAGATTGCTAACTTAAACCATCTCAGCCGCATCAGCATCAATCAGAAACAATATGCAGAAGCAATTAGTACCAGCCAACGCGCTCTGATCCTGAGTCGTCAGAAGGGCGATCGTATGGGTGAAGCAAACGCACTCGCGAATCTTGGCTATGCAGAAGTGTTCCAAGCTCAGTTACTTGAATCTGATCCAGATGCGTATGAGTTAGCGATCGGGTATTTGGAACAAGGTTTAGCACTCTCGGTGAAGCTAAAAGATCTACAAAGCCAAGCGCTCTGTGCTCTGAGTTTAGGAAGTGCTTATGTGACTTTGAATGATGTTGATCAAGCTTTGAAATATCTAGAGCAAGCGAGTTATGCGGCGGCGGATGCAGGCGATCGCTATCTCCATGCTCTCTGTTTGGTCAACTTTGGAGAAGCCTTTTACCAAGAGAAAGACTATGGGAAAGTTGTGTACGCATCGACGATCGCAATGTACAAACTTGAACAGATGGGCACGACCGATTGGCGTTCTCCAGCAGGGTTGTTGACGATTCTGCAAGGACAACTTGGAGAGCGATTTGATCAAATCATGGAAGAACAGCGATCGAGATTAATTGTTGAAATTGGGGTTGATGGCTTTGATTATTTGGCGGAATTGCTCGATCGATATCGTCGATCGTAAGATAGCTAGATGGCTCAAAATTCTTTTGATCAACTCTCCAAGCAATATCTAGAGGAGTTTCTAGCTCCACTTGGAACGGTTCAGCGCCAGTACGAAATCCCAGGCGAATCAAAATTCGTGGATGTGTGGTTTGTGCCCAATCCTGAAAGGGTGCAATCAGACGATTTGGGCCTGTTGGGGCGAATGGTTCAGAAACCCTGCTTGCTCGAACCTTATCGTAATTCACCTGCTCGTACTGACATTAGAGTTGCGGTGATGAAATTGGTGTGGATTCAAGAAGACGAACGGCGCAAAGCACAGCAGGACGCAATTTCTGAAGACGAGTTGCCGATGCTCTGGATTTTAGCGACAACGACTTCTCGACCTTTGTTAGAAGAAGCCGGCTGCGTCACCAAACCAGATTGGCTAATGGGAGTCTACTTTGTTCCATCGATTTTCAAAACCGCAATTGTGGCAATTGATCAACTCCCCGAAACAGAAGAAACGCTGTGGTTAAGAGTCTTGGGACGAGACGGGACGCAGGAAAGGGCGATTCGAGAAGTCTTGGCGCTGCCTCTGAATCATCCACGACGCAATGGGATTTTAAGATTATTATCCAATTGGAAAGTTAGAATTGATCTGAGTGAACTTCAAGATTTTAGTGATCGGGAGGCAGTTATGGCATTATCCGAAGCTTTCTTAGAATGGGAACGGCAACATGAGGAACTTGTTACACAGCGAGTTGAGCAACGGGTGAGACAGGAAACTGAACAGCAAATTAAGCAAGGAATTGCACTTAAACTTCTATCTCAGGGATTACCGCTCGAAGTGATCGCGCAATCGACAGAGCTATCGATCGAAGATCTCCAACGGCTTCAAACTACTCTCTGATTGAACAGTCTCAAACTTCGGAGAGACGATCTGGACGATCGAAATTCAGCACGATCGACAAGTTGTATTGCTAAATTTCATCATGGCAAACGTTGATCAAGCAAATATTGATACTACGATCGGGCTATTACAAGAAGGAGTCATTGCGATTCCTGTTGAACAAGCGATGGAAGTTATCGAGGCTTGGGAGCAGCAACTCCGAGGACTTGCGATCGCGAATGATTTAGGCGAGTTGAAAGATGCCCTGCGGAAAGGGAAAAGTGCAGAAGCGATCGCTAATTTGCTGATGAGTTTGGGAGGCGATACTTCAGGTGAGTTGAACATTGAAACTTCTGGTGATGTTGCAGATAAGATTCAACAGCTTTCTAGATTGCTAACTGAAGCTAGTACAGATATGCGGAGCTTGGCTTAGAGAGTGTTTGAGAAGTCATCGTTGATCGCATTCACCCGCCCGGAAATGAATCTCCGGGCTGATCGGGGGAAGCCCACTAAACTGGGCTAAGAGGGTGTTTGAAAAGTAGTCGTTCATCGCATCAATCGCCCCTCGAATAGAATTCGGGGCTATCGGAACGAAGTCTGTTGAAACAGACTGAAGAGTTTGCTGTAACTGGCTTTCAGTCCCCTTCAGTGGACTTTGTTCCGATAGACCGTGATTTCCAATCACGGGCGAAATGGCATCGAAGTGAAGCATCTTCCTATACTTTTCAAACATGCTCTAAGAACTCCGTATTACGCTCTTAGCCCGCTTCAGCGGGGTTTCCTCCATTAGCCCGGAGATTCATTTCCGGGCGAACTCGCAACGCAGCAAAGCCGCTTTTTATACTTTCCAAACACCCTCTTAGGTTCGAGACTACTATCTCGGTCGTGAAGCATCTAGAATTTGCGGCTTGAATCCGTATAGCCGCAAATTTCAGTATGAAAAGCTTAAAGGATTCACGTTTTTCAGATACCTGGAGCTTGATGGTGTACTCGATCGCGCATTTTTCCTCTGCGCTGTTCCATCCGCTGTGCAAATCGTTGCCGCTGCTCTGGGGTCAACACATTTCGGACTTCCAACATGCTATTGAACTGAGCATCAGCAACTTTGGTTCTCAGTTCTTTGACCTGACGGAATTTTTCCCGAATTTGATCATCGTTTGCGCTTCCCGCCATCAAAGTTCTGAGTTCTTGTTGTGCTTGACGAGCCGCATCTCGATCGCTTTTCATTTGATCCCGATAGCGCGATCGAATCTGCTGAATTCGACTCATTTGATCCGCTGACAAATTCAATTCCCGCAATAATCCCATCTCACCGCGCCCAGGACGATCTCTCGGTGAGGGTGCTTGAGCAATGACATCATTCGATTGTCGGAAGTCGATCGCACGTAATACCGCCGCACTTCCGACGACTATGAGAACAGTAGACGCAACCACGATCGCAACACGACGCAACATAACAAACTCCTAATTGGCAGTAGGTTCGATAAGGGTTAGATAATCTCCAGAGGTCTCACTTGTACCATCGACCACGGTTGACCAGTTACTTTCTAGATACGCTTCTAAAGTGGCAGGATCAACAGATGGCGATCGAACAGGTTGAGCAATGATCACTCCAATAAACGAGGCGGCAATTCCCGCCATGCAAAGCACGATCGGACGAGAGAGACGAGAGCGTTTCGGCAGAGATTGAATAATTCGATCTTCTAAATCGGGTGAAGCGGTCGGCGGATACGATCGATGACGACGAAGAAAGCTCGTAAGCTCCTCATCCTCTTCTGGGTGTGGATTCATAATTGGACTCCTTGACGATCGAGAAATTGACGCATTGCCCCACGAGCATGAAATAATCTTGATTTCACAGTACCGACAGGAATTTCTAGAATTTCCGCGACTTCTTTCTGTGGCACTCCTTCGAGATCATGCAAAACCAAGATCGTGCGGTGATCAAAGCTCAATTCCTTTAATCCTCGCATAACAATATCTTCGTAGTGCAACTGAATCAGATCGGGGGCTTCTTGCTGTTTCGGTGCGTGTTGGGTTAGAACTTCTAAGCGCGATCGACCTTTTGCCGCTGCTTGTCGATAGTCCGATGCGACATTCCACACGATGCGATACAGCCAAGTCGAAAACTGGGAATTTTGCCGAAATTTGGGTAATCCTTTCCAGACTCGCAGGAACACTTCTTGAACGAGATCATCGATCGCATCGGCATCACACAGTTGAAACAGCAATGCCCGGACGCGATTTTGGTAGCGCCTGTAGAGACGGCGAAAACTGTGAGTATCTCCTGCAACGCAGTCTTTGATCAATTCGTAGTCCGATTGATCTGAAGAATTCGATGAGGGAGTTGCTTGCACCGAGAATGTGGAACTAATCCAAGAAATTGCTGCCGTTGTCACTGGTGGGAGTGCCCTTCAATTCAAGATACTGCTTAGACTGCCACCTGTTAAAAAAGGTTCAATTGTGCGATCGCTATTTAATATTGCCTGTCGATACCACTACTCTGATTGAGATTAAGATGAGATTAGCAACACGGTGAGCAAATGTCTGAACCCGAAGGAATTCTACTGACACCAGGAGGACAAAAGAAATTAGGAACGCTCGTCGAACTAAAAGATCTTTCTATCTCTGACGCGATTCGACAGCGTGGCGGTGGACAGAGCCAAATTAATCAACTCGCTACTAATATTCAAACTCTTACAGTTGCAGAACTGGCAAACTTAGCAGCGGATGGCGATTCTGACGCAGAAACGGCAATTAAGATTCTCAAACAAGCCAAAAAGAAGCGAGATAAATATGGTGGAAAATGATTTCCCGATCGGTGCACCACTTCTCAATATTTCCGCGCTCGAAGACCAAACTATGACTTCTTCGGAACTGTGTCTTGATCAAGTGAAATTCATCTTTGAGACGCAAACGCTAACAGTAAAAGTAGTTGCTGAAACAGACGAAATTGAGTTGATTCAAACAGAAACAGTTCCGATGCTTGAAATGGCTCCTCCGGAGTGGGGTCGATCGCTAATCGGAAAGAAACTGCAAACTTTCTGGCAATGCGAAAATGCTCAAGGCTACCAAGACCAAATTATTTTTGCGTTTGGAACCCTTCAGCCGAGTGTAACGTTTTTAGCAGAAGGATCAGTTTTAAAGGTATTTCAAAGCCGACCTCTGTCTAAAGAACAATTGCTTTCAACACCACGCCAACAAATCGTTCGCTGATTCTGGTATCGTATCTGGGCGCTTTGAAATAACATCATTTTTCTTCCTTTCATATGTCTTCTCAAGTGGTTTTAATTACGGGTGCATCGGCTGGAATTGGAGCCGCACTCGCGCAACTGTTAGCCGATCGCTTTCCCGGTGTCAGATTGATTCTCGCGGCTCGAAGTATTGATAAGTTGGATCGAATTGCCGATCGTGCTCGTGAATCTGGGGCGGAAGTGCTGACGGTGGCGACGGATATGGGACAGCCAGAACAAGTGAAAGCACTGGCGCAAATCGCGATCGACAAGTTCGGGCGGGTGGATGTTTTAGTGAATAATGCGGGATACGGGCAAATGGGACCGATCGAATTAATCCCGATCGACTTAGTGCAGCGACAGTTTCAGGTGAATGTGATTGGCGCGATTGGACTGATTCAAGCCTTAATTCCAGTGATGCGCGATCAAGGCGGCGGCAAAATTATTAATGTCAGTTCGCTTGGCGGTCGGATTGCTTTTCCGTTTTTCGGATTGTACAGTGCTTCTAAATTTGCGCTGGAATCGCTGAGTGATAGTTTGCGACGAGAATTAGCACCGTTTAATATTCGGGTGAGTGTGATTGAACCGGGTCCGGTGACTACGGAATTTTTCGAGGTGGTCGAGCGTGAAGTTGATACCACGATGCCAGATGGGAAGAATACGCCATATCGAGCCGCGTTTGAGAATCTAGAAAACTTGGATAGACTTACAAGAAGTCAGGCTTGGAGTTCGGAGCGAGTCGCGGCTGTGATTGTGAAAGCGATCGTAGCAAAGCGACCTCAGCCTCGATACATCGCAGCCACCGCTGGAGGCTTGACCATATTCATGATGACTAAGGTACTGCCGACATGGATCGTGGATCTTTTTTGGCAAAAATTCTACGCAATCGATCGCGTCGCCAAGGATTGGAAAACTCGTCAACGTCAGCCCTCCCTGTAATGGATCTCCTCGAATATCAAGCTAAAGATCTGTTTCGTGAAGTTGGAATCCCGGTTCTACCTTCTCAATGTATTGAGCGTCCCACGGATTTGAAGGCGCTAAAGATTCCTTATCCGATCGCGCTCAAGTCTCAAGTCTATATGGGTGAACGCGGTCGGGTTGGAGGAGTGCGATTCGTGTCAAATACGATTGATGCGATCGCGGCGGCTCATTCGATTTTTAATTTGCCAATTATGGGTGAATATCCCAAAGTGCTATTGGCAGAAGCGAAATACGAGGCGCAACAAGAACTCTATTTGGCAGTGGTTTTGAATCAGTCGATTCGGCGACCTGTGATTTTGGGATCGGCGAAAGGGGGCATTGATGTGCAAACCGCGATCGATGCAATGCAGCACGTGGTGATTGATCAAGATTTCTCTCCGTTTTATGCGCGTCGATTAGCGCTGAAAATGGGACTGCAAGGAGATCTGATCAATTCGTTTAGCGATATTGTTGAACGAATGTATTGGTTGTTTGTTGATAAAGATTTGGATTTAGTTGAGATTAATCCTTTGGGTGTGAATGCCAAGGGTGAAATCATGGCGCTTGATGGCAAAATTACCGTGAATGATGCAGCATTGGGACGGCATCCAGCATTGGCAGCATTGGACAATCGACCTCGAAAATTTGTCATCGATCGCTTACCCGATTCATTAAACACGATCGATCCAGAGGGACAGATTGCGATTCTCTGTAACGGTGCTGCGTTGACAATGGCAACAATGGATTTGATCAGTCAATCGGGCGGGAAGTTGCTGCACTATCTCAATATTGGCAGTGAAACGCATCATAGTTGGCAGCCAGAAACGCTGTGCGATCGATTAGAGCAAGGCTTAACGATGTTGGCGAAGAATAAACAAGTCAAAACGATTTTGGTGAATGTTGTTGCGGGAGCCGTTCCGAGCGATCGAATTGCAGAAGCGATCGGGCGATTTCTCCGTCCGCCTGCACCCACGAGAGCCGTGAGCCAAGAACTGAAAATCAGTCGGGGTGCTCCTTTGCCGAAATTGGTTGTGCGGTTGTTGGGAGCGAATTTAGAGGTAGCGAAAGAGTACTTAGCTGCGACTCCCGCTTTGGTGATGGATGACTTGGATAGCGCGATCGCACAATTAATCATTCTTACTAAGAAGAGGGAGTCTTAACCTAGTATTAACCTTGCGTTAATTGAAATATAATCAAGTACTTCCACGGATCTTTTTTCCCGCGTTCGAGTTACGTTTGGTGACTTTAGCAGATTTGGGGATTTGTGTTCTAGCTGACCCCTTTATAATTTAGGGAAGACGCAAGCTTCACCTGTGTAAGACTTAGAGAAAGGATAAATCTGAGTCGATTTTGTTCATTGTTCTGTAGCCCCTACGATCGTCCGAATACTTCCGAGCTTGCAGACTGACTTTGGGACGGGTTGTAGTGCTTGGGTTCACCGTTTATAGTTCTAGCAAAAAGCTCACTTTGAACAGTAATCGTCATCGTTCTTCGGAATGATTTTCACTTAATACGTGCTTACCAACTTTATGAATTTTACGCCAGCCAGCAAAGTCATTGTGCAGGGCATTCTAGAGCCATTGGGAAAACTTTATGCGCCGCTGATGCAGGAGTATGGCACTCAAATTGTTGCAGGAGTGAGTCCGGGGCAAGGAGGACAGGCGCTTTCAGGAATTCCTGTGTTTGATATGCTCGAACAGGCATTACCGAAGGTTGGAGCAGTAGACACAACAGTGATTTTTTCTCCTCCTTATGCGGCTTTGGATGCAGCCCTTGAAGCGATCGCAGTAGGCATCCGACAAATTGTACTGATCAGCCAGGGAATTCCCCCTCTTGATATGGTACATCTGATCCGCAAAGCTGAGGCAACCGATACGTTGATTGTCGGTCCGAATAGTCCAGGCGTGATCGTACCCGGACAGATGTTGCTTGGAATTCATCCGCCGGACTTTTATCGACCTGGCTCGATCGGGCTTCTAAGTCGAAATGGAACCTTAACGTATGAGGTGGCTTGGACGTTAACGCAAGCGGGATTTGGACAGTCGATCGCGGTAAGTTTGGGTGGGGATCAGATCACGGGTTCGACCTTTCCGCAGTGGCTTCAGATTTTGGATGAAGATGATCAGACGGATGTGATTGTGCTCGTCGGTGAAATTGGCGGGGATTACGAAGAGATTGCAGCCCATTACATTGCAGAAGCGATCGATAAACCTGTGATTGCCTACATTGCAGGTCGGAGTGCGCCGCGAAATCGACGAATGGGACACGCAGGAGCCATTATTGATTCGCAGACTGCAAATTTGGGACCGGATTTAGGAACGGCAGAAAGCAAGATATCCGCCTTTAAACGGGCAGGAATCCCAGTGGCTGAAAGACCGTCTGAGATTCCTGACATTGTGAAACGAATTTTGAAAACGCCTGTGAGAAAGGCAATTTAGTGAGAAAGGCGATTAAATTCTATGCTTCGGTTGCTTTCGCCAGTTCCGCAGGTTTCACGAATCCGCCGTAAGCAGCCAAGATTGCAGTCAGCGCATTGAACCAGATATTGTTACCGTAGATCGGCATCAATCCAAACGTAGTGTTCGTTGCAGGAATCAATCCGAATAAGACGATCGCGGTATATGCGATCGCAAATCCTTGGTTGTACACGAGTGAACCACTAAAGCTCGTTGCGGCTGCAATTCCGAGCAATCCAACTACGATATGCACAGCATTATGCACATAATTGGTTGGGAACAATCCGAATAGATGTCCGTAACCATCTGAAGACGAGAGGCGAGGAATATAAACATCGCCTGTTACAGGTGCAGAGCCAGGAAACGACATGAATGCGGGCAGGAAACCAGCAATCCCGATCGTCAAAAAGATAATACCGAGAATCAGCGCGATCGCTTTTTCAGTGTCAGCTAGGCTCTTGAACGAGAGTTTGAATTTGTCTTGCATTGTTAGGTAAGAGTTTGTGAGTATGCTTATGCTCTCCATTCAATTAACTTCCGCTCACTAAACATCTATCGCAGGACAATGACGCTTACAGACCTTTCTGAGTAGGAACAGAGACGCTTCATCTGTCTTAAGCGGCATTCTGAAATTTTTTAGCTCCGACATAATAGAACGCAAATTCCTATATGTTTGAACTATGACGGACGGAATAGAATTATTGCGATCGAATCGCGATCGCTTGTTTGAACTCATCGATCGTTTTTCTGAAGCGACTGTGCTAGTCGTTGGTGATTTAACCTTAGATGAGTTTCTGAATGGTGAGGTGGAACGAGTCTCGCGTGAAGCTCCAGTCTTAATCCTGCGCCATGAGGAAACTCAACAAATTCCTGGTGGTGGAGCGAATGCGATCTATAACTTTGCAAGGTTAGGCGCAAACGTAAAAGCGGTGGGATTGCTTGGAAAAGACATTCAAGGAGAAGCACTGGCACGATTGTTTGATGCCGCAGGAATTGATACGAATGGCATTGTTTGGGATGTCGATCGACCGACTGTAACTAAGACTCGAATCTCTGGACATTCCCGCCAGTCAGTAACACAGCAGATTGTGAGAATCGATCGTAAATCGAATGCGCTTCCTGCATTGGAACTTCAGCAACAGTTAGCCGCTTACATTCGCGATCAGATTGATCAAGTCGATGCGATCGTCTGTTCCGATTATGGGGATGGAACCTTAACGCAACCTGTCATTGAAGCTGCATTAGAACATCCGAGAACGATCGTGGATTCTCAGAAGCAAATTCCGCGCTACCAGGATGCAATGATTTTTACACCGAACTTACCTGAAGCAGAATTGGCAGTCGGGTACTCAATCAATGATGCTGAATCGCTATCAAGAGCAGGACAGGATTTGCTGCGGATTACTCATGCTCAATACATTCTGATTACTCGTGGCGAACAGGGGATGACATTGTTCGATCGCTTTGGCAATGAGCAGCATATTCCTGCATTTAATCGAACCAAAGTCTTTGATGTGACGGGAGCAGGGGACACTGTTGTGGCAGCTTTGACCTTGGGGCTGATTGCGGGTGCAACGGTTTGGGAAGCTGTGGTTTTAGGAAATTTGGCTGCCAGTATTGTTGTGAGACGATTTGGAACAACGACAACGACAGCAGCAGAGATGAAACTGGAATTAGAGAAAATGATTGAGCGATCGGAGTTATCGACTGCTTCAAATCGTTAAGCTTTCCATTCCAATAAAAAAATGGAGACAACCTATAAGACTGTCTCCACTTCTTAATGATCTAAGCAACGCAACTATGACTTTGCTGCGGTCGCCTGCTTTTCAACGCTAGGAGCTTGGTACGCCTTCTCCAATCGCATCAATTGTTTTGCCTGAGACGATAATGCACCTGCATCCAGCCAATTTGCAATCAAAGCATCAGTCGAGAACAATCCTGCTCCGTTCACGGTGAAGAGAAGGAAGGAAGCCGCATAGATAGCGGATAGTTCTAGATAAGGCAGATTCAAACCAGCAACCAGGATGTGATGGTACATCGCGACACACATCGTGCCGAACAATCCAAATGCAGCGGGGCGAGTCAAAAAGCCGATCGCCAATAAGGGTGCAGCGGTGGTTTCAGTCAATGCAGCGAGATAGCTGAAGAAGATCGGGAACGGCAGACCAATGACTTCTACGTAGCCGTGAGCAAAGCTTTCGATGTCAGCAAATTTGTCGAGTCCGTTGTGAATCATCATGATGCCCAAAACGGCTCGTAAAACTGCCCAAGCGGTTTGTGACCAGAAGTTAGGCGTAACAGTCGGCTTCAGAATTGCCGTTACCAGAGGAGAGGTCGCCATGATTAAAGTTCCGCAATATGATTGGGTGAAGTATTAAGATACTTAAAGTATAGCATTAAATATTATGAAGCTAACTCATGAATTCTCAGGTCAACAGAGGTCTAGGCTCATCGCTCTGCCCTTAGAGAGAGCAGCATTGATAAGCAGAAAGCCTCATAAATCGGAAATTTACGTAGAATTCCGCGATTCATTTTGTTACGAAATCCTCACTAAACCTTTCTGAAATCTCTGTCTTTGGAGAGAAAGTATGACAAGATACTTTACTTTTCTTAATATACTGATTAAGGTTTGTGAACAGATGACATCATTATCGATCGTATAAATCAAAGCTTCAGCGATATCAGGCACGACGAACCAATGATGTCTAGAGCGACATCATCTACAAAAGCTTGATTGTTTTATCTCAGCAAACTCTAACGGACAAGAATGATGAAAATTCAGCGATTTGCTCCTGTGATTACCGTGTTACTCGGTTGCCTTCTGTTCCTTGGCATCAATCTCATCGCGCCTCAAAATGCAATGAGCAGTCCACAACAGTCGCATTATTTGATCAAGCCGCTGCATGTTGATCGAGTTCTCTATGTGCAGCCGAGATTAGCATTAGGCAATCTAGCCCCTGATTCATTACTGGTCGCTTTAGAAGAGATTTCGCAGCAGTACACTATCAAAGGTTCTAAGTTGTACACGCGGCACGTTAACGGTCGAGAGATTCCAGGGCTAGTTGTGTATACTTCACCGCTGACTGCACAGGTTGTCAGCGAGTAAGCAGTTTTAGATTAAAAAAAGGGGGTCTCAATGAGACTCCCAGGCGTGAAGAGTAATGTAAATAGACTTAGAGGGTGTTTGAAAAGTATAAAAAGCGGCTTTGCTGCGTTGACAGTCCGCCCGGAAATGAATCTCCGGGCTAATGGAAGAAACCCCGCTGAAGCGGGCTGGGAGCGCAATTCGGAGTTCTTAGCCCAGTTAAGTGGGCTTCCCACGATTAGCCCGGAGATTCATTTCCGGGCGGGTGAATGCGATCAACGATTACTTCTCAAACACCCTCTTAGACGAGATGACGACGCTCAGCCTCAAGGAGTGCCAAGAGTGCGTTATCGCCTTTCTGACGAGCACTTTCAATCCGACGCTGCAAATTCCGCTGTAAGTTCTCGCGATGAGTAGCAGTCAAGTTTACAGCCTGTCTTGGTTTGCTCGTTGTCGGAGTCAATGTCGGCTTGCCATCGGGATAGCCCATCCAATAGCGGTTGCCACGATAAATCAATTCACGCGGCTGTTGTGCAACTGTCGATCGAACAGGACGATTCGGATCGAGTTGATAGCGGTTGCCACGGTAGGTCAGAGTGATCGGCTCACGGAATCGGGAAAAGTGGTCGTCGCGTGTGCCTTGAGTCGGGTCGTAGTCGTATTCGACACCACGGTAAATCAGTCTCATAGTCGCCTCGGAAAATCAAAATGAAGTGAGATAATGAGGCGCGTTCCTTCAGGAAATCTCCTTACTTCCGTCCTCGACACATATCAAGGATGAACGTTCATATCTGTATTATACACTACCGTTTTGATCTTTTCCAAACTTCTATCGAGAGTTAGAGAGCGATCGACGTAGGGATTAGTACCCTTCTAGGTGATGTGATTTCTCAATTTCTATGCAGATTCAAACGCCAGATTGGGTAAAACACGCCGTTTTTTATCAGATTTTTCCCGATCGGTTCGCTCGTGCAAAACAGCCTCATAAGAAACTCCTCAAGTCGATGCGCTGGGAGGATTGGGAGGCGACCCCAACACTACACGGATACAAAGGTGGCGATCTCTGGGGTGTGATGGAAAAGTTGGACTATATCCAAGATTTGGGCGTGAATGCGATTTACTTTACGCCGATCTTTCAATCTGCGAGCAATCACCGCTATCACACGCACGATTATTATCAAGTTGATCCGATGTTAGGTGGCAATGAGGCGTTTCGGGATTTGCTCGAAGCGGCTCATGAACGAGGGATCAAGGTTGTGCTAGATGGTGTGTTTAATCACTCCAGTCGAGGGTTTTTCTTCTTTCATGACGTGCTAGAAAATGGCGGAAGCTCACCCTGGTTAGATTGGTTTAAGATTCACAGCTTTCCGCTGCATCCCTATACGGGCGAATTTCCCGCAGGCTATGAAGGATGGGCAGATAATCGCGCTCTACCTGTGTTCAATCACGATAATCCTGAAGTGCGAGAGTACATTATGGAAATCGCAGAGTATTGGATCAAGTTTGGGATTGATGGTTGGCGATTAGATGTTCCGTTCGAGGTGACAACGCCTGGATTTTGGCAGGAATTTCGCGATCGCGTAAAAGCTCTCAATCCCGAAGCCTACATTGTTGGGGAAGTCTGGGGAGATTCCCGTCAATGGCTTGATGGCACTCAGTTTGATGGCGTAATGAATTATCTGTTTGCAGGACCGACGATCGCATTTGCAGCAGGCGATCGAGTAGTGCTTGATCAAGTTCAGAGCCGCGACTATCAACCGTATCCGCCGATGTTTGCAGGTGAATATGCTCGAAAGATGCAGGAATTAATCGAACTGTATCCTTGGGAAATTCAACTTACACAATTGAATCTGTTAGCGAGTCATGACACAGCGCGATTGATGACGATCGCAGGAAGTGATCGTCCGAGCATTGAACTGTGTACCTTGTTGCTGATGACCTTTCCCGGTGCGCCCAGTATTTACTATGGAGATGAAGTAGGATTGCCAGGAGCGATCGATCCAGATTCAAGACGAGGATTTCCGCTTGAAGCGAATTGGGATTACGAAATCTATGAATGTCATCGTCAATTAGTCAAAATTCGCCATGCTTATCCCGCTTTGAGAACGGGCGATTACAAGGTTCTTTATGCTGAGGGAACCACGTATGTTTTCTCTCGAACTTTAGGGGATCAATCGATCGTTGTTGCGGTGAATGTGGGGACAGCTCCAGCGAAAGTGTCGATCGATATCACCAAGGATCTAGAACTCGTTTATGGAAAGGCAAACCTGCATCGAACCGACAACAAACTAGAGATTGAACTCGCTGAACGATCGGGCTGTATTGCGATTTGAGAAGGGCTTGCTATATTAAAATCTTGCTCTTTTTTCGATCGCGCCTATGTTCCCGGTGATCTACTCCGATGAATTTCTGCTGCATGATACAGGCGATTTTCATCCCGAAAAGTCAGAAAGACTCACTGCAATCAAATCTGCCCTTAAATCCGCACCTTGGGCAAATCAACTAGACTGGCGACTTCCAACTCCAGTCGAAACGCGATCGCCCTTACCTTTAGTCGAAGCCATTCACGATCGAGCTTACATCAATCAAGTTCGACTGATAGCCAATCGCGGGGGTGGGTTCATTGATGGCGAAACGGTTATCTCTCCGCGTAGTTATGAAGTGGCACTGTTAGCGGTGAATGCTTGGATCGATGGAGTCGATTGCGCGATCGCATCCGGTGAACCAAATTTTGTCATGGCTCGTCCACCGGGACATCATGCCCTTGCGGATGAAGGAATGGGATTTTGTCTATTTAGCAATGCAGCGATCGCGGCTTACTATGCGTTAGAAAAAGGACTCGATCGCGTCTGTATTCTCGATTGGGATGTGCATCACGGGAATGGGACACAGGCAATTGTAGAGACGAATCCGAAAATTCGGTTTTGTTCGCTACACGAATCGCCACAATATCCGCGTACAGGTCATCCTGGGGAAAGAGGCTTCTATGAAAATGTTTTGAACTTGCCAATGGCTCCTGGAAGTACGATCGAAGATTATCAACCCTTATTTGAGCAGAAAGTTATCCCCTTTCTCAGCGAATTTCAGCCCGATTTATTGATTGTGAGTGCTGGATATGATGCAAATGCGGCTGATCCATTAGCAGGAATTTTACTAAATCCAGAGGATTACCGATTGTTCACCGAATATTGTTTGAGTGTGACGCGGCGGACTGTCTTTGGATTAGAAGGGGGCTATGACTTGGACGCATTAGGACGATCGGTTGTCGCAACGATCGGGGCGTGTCTAAACTCATAAGCTTCCTCGCAACTCGTTATACTGAGGATCTGCAATAGACTGTACGATTTATGTCTTTTACAAAGTCAGCACTCATTGGGCTAAAAGCCGACCAATTCCGCCACCCGTTGGATTTGGAAGCAACCAACGCCTTAAGACAACTACCTGGATTAGATTTGGCAATCCGAACCCTCTTGGGTCCGGTTGCTGAACAATTTTTCTATTTAGAAAACATCGCCTCTAGTATTCTGGTTAGCGAACAGCAGCTTCCCGATCTCCACAAATTATTAGTTGAAGCCGCGAGAATTCTGGATCTCGAAGCTCCTCAACTCTATGTTCGTCAGCATCCTGTTCCCAATGCTTATACGTTTGCGATGCGTGGACGACAGCCATTTGTCGTGATGCACACTTCGCTGATCGAATTGCTCACACCCGAAGAAATCCAAGCGGTGATTGCTCACGAATTGGGACATCTCAAATGTGATCACAGTGTTTATCTTACGCTGGCGAATGTGCTCGTTCTTGCAGCGGGACAGCTTCCCTTTCCAATCGGCGGAGTAATCACTCAAGGCTTACAAGCTCAAATTATGAACTGGGTTCGCTGTGCCGAATTTACCTGCGATCGCGCTGCTCTCTTGGCAACTCAAGATCCCCGAATCACCATGTCTGTGATGATGAAACTTACAGGCGGATCACCAACGTTAGCAAAACAATTGAGCCTAGATGCGTTTATCGCTCAAGCCCGCGCTTACGATGACATCAGCAAGACTGAAATGGGTGAAATGCTTAAACAGCTTCAGACGGCTCAGTTGTCGCATCCCGTTCCAGTGTTAAGAGCGCGAGAAATCGATCGATGGGCAAGTTCGCAAGAGTATCAAACATTGGTCGCGGCTCGATCGAATGACTCTTCAAAAGGCGGTTGGCGTAACTGGTAAATCTTATGATTTGGACAGTCCTGATTGCAGTGTACGGAGCATTGATCGCGATCGGTGGCATCATCGGTTACACAAAAGCTAGAAGCCGCGATTCGCTCTTGGTGGGATTAAGTAGCGGTGTCGCCCTTCTATTTGCGGCTTATGTGACTTCGACAACTCTGGGAAATCGAATCGGAGCTTTACTTTTTGCTGCCCTGATTGCGATTACATTGGCAATTTTCTTCAGTTTCCGCTGGCGAGTAACCCGCAAATTCATGCCAGCGGGACTGATGATGATTCTGAGTACCGTTGCCACGATCGCATTTGCCGCAGGATTTGTGATCAATTGGGTATCAGCGCTTGACCCGCGATCGTATTAAATCTGGAACAAAAACGAGACTTTATCACCTTTTCCGAGTGAGATACGATCGCCTGCTCTCAGTCGATGCCGATTGCCCATTGGAAGCGGTGAATTGTTGATGTAAGTGCCATTCGAGCTACCCACATCCTCAATGTAGTAAGCGTCTCCCTCAATGCGAATATCGGCATGAATCCGCGAAACGACTTCGGAATTCGGGAAGCCAGACACATCAATATCTGGAGGAATACGATCGTTGGGTTTGCCAATATGAATCACGAGCAATCCTGGCGGAATTTCAATTTCGGTACTCGTTTGCAAATTCAATAATCGTGCAAAGGATTGCTGAATCTGCGTCATCGAATTCTGCTTGGGAGCAGGAGTCGCTTCAGCTTGGGTCGGAAGCACGATCGGATCAGGCTCGATTAAAGGATCAGGCACAACCGGATCGGGGAGTTGTTGCGAATCAGGTAGCGAAGATTCAGGAGTTGACAGCATAGGAGCACTCACAGATTTCAAATTAAAGCCACATTGCCCGCAAAAACTGGCATCAGATTGAACAGATGAACCGCAATTGGGACACGCGATCGTAGACGGCAGGGGTGTGTAACAAGCTTCACACTGAACTGCACTATCGGGATTGGGATGATTGCAATTTGGACAAACAATCATTCGGAGAGTTCCATCAAAATTGAACTAATCATATCCGTTGGGTCAGCAGAGAACGCACTTGTGATCAATACAATCTTAAGCAATAAGATTACGGGATCTTAGCTCCAAGTCGCTTCTGGAGATGAAAAACAATATATGGGAAGTATTCAAGATGAGCATTATCACGATCTCGTTGACTGACCTTCTGAATAGCTTTTTCGATCAGTGCCTTTGACCAAGTTCCAGTGGGCGCTTGTTGTCTAAGTTTCTCGATTGTTGCCATCAGTGCTGCACTGCGATTTTCCCGGAAGGTCTGAGAATTGAGATTGAGAATTCCACGTGAATCAACGGTGCCAAACTCCTGTTGAATTTGAGCATCGCTTGAGCGAATTTCTCCGGAGGAACTGTAATACACCTTGGTTTCACAGTTCTTCTGAGTGGGATCGAGCGTAATCTCTTGATTGCCCTTCAGCACATCACAGTGATAGTCCTTTGATTCGCTGTTTTCATTCCCACTGCAAGCTGCAAGTAAGTTGCGGTAATTGAGGCGTAGATCAGGTTGTCCGTCTCGTTTACCGTTGTAGAGACTCTGAGGTGCCCAATGTTCTATTCGAGTATTAGGTTTTCCGGTGAGATAATTGAGTTGTCCTGTGACTCTTCGTAAGCAATAACAACAGAGGTAGCCTTGCTCCTTCAACAAAGATTGACGCAGTGTTTCTTTGTCTGGATAGTCATCAAATATCGTTTCAGATTTTGGATCAGCTGTCTTTCGATATTGAGTGAGCGAAGAGGGTTCTCGATTCTTTTTGACATATCGCATCGCTACTCGTATAAAAACTGAAGCAAGGTATTCGCTTTTACAATGTCAGGATCATTCTGTCCGAGTGATTTCTGAAGTTCTGCGATCGCGGTCTTCGCTCCCTCAATATTTCCTGCGTCAATCAGATGAAATGTGCGATCGAGTTGTTGGCGCATCCATTCAGGACGCTTTTCGACTCCCATAAATTCGTAAAGAATGGAATTGCTGTCTCTGCCGTAAGAGTAAGCAATATTGTTAGAAATTTTGCCGTTGTCCAAGACAAAAATCTCTTCTGGCTTTAGATTACTGAGCACTTGAGGGGAATGAGTTGTGGTAATGAATTGGCAGTTTGGAAACGTATGCGTTAAAGCTGGGAGAATTTGGCGCTGCCATTGAGGATGGAGATGGTTGTCAATTTCATCAATCAGAACGATCCCATGTCCGGTTTTGGGATCATCTAGAGCGGGATTCGCGATCGTCAATCGGCGAGCAATGTCGCAAACGATTAGAACGATCGCTCTTTCGCCCTCTGAAAGCTGCTCAATTTTTAGTGCAATTCCGTCTTTGCTAATTTCTAACGAACTGCTCATACTGCCTCGGAGACCAAGATTTGCATCCTGTCTTTCTCGAACAACGCGCAAATTTGAGAAGTGGGTCGCGTTAAGCTGACTCAGAAAAATTTCCAGTGCCGTTCTAATAGTCTTTAGGTTTGAACTGACATAGTTACGATTTTCTCTAGAAATAATTTCGTTCTCTAAATCTTCCTCAAGCCTGAACCAAGTTACAAAGTCTTCGTAGTGAATTAATTCTTTATGAAACGCATTTTGATAAGCGTAGAACTGGCTAAAATCGTAATTTTTAGATTTTAATCTCGCTTTAGAGTCAGAGTTATAGATCAACCGATTCGCAGGATAGTCTGCCATGACTGGAATCGATGAGCTTGGTTCGTCTTTTAGCTGACTTTGTAGTGCATTAAGAAGATGAGCAGATTGAAAAATATTACCGTGACTCGGACGTTTCCAAGAGATTTCTAACTCTTCTGCTTCTGCTTCCTGAGCGATGGTTAAAGCAATGGTGTAATTTGTTGCTGCTTTATGAATATCATCAGCCGTGAATAACGATTTAGTGGTTTTTTGCTGAGTGAGTTCGTTGACGAATACGTTTAGGCAAAGGCTCATACTGTTCAGGAGAGAAGACTTTCCAGAACCGTTCTCTCCGATAAAAACAGCGATATTAGATTTTGGAAATTCAAGATGAAAATCTTTGAAACCGCGAAAATTAGTCAAACGAAGAGCTTTGATTCTCATGGCTGTATGCCTCTCATGCCCAGAAATGATGAGGCAGGATGAAAGGGTATTGACCTAGTTTAGAACGGAGAGAGAGGGATTCGAACCCTCGGTACGGTTCAAGACCGTACAACAGATTAGCAATCTGCCGCTTTCGACCACTCAGCCATCTCTCCAGAGTGACGAGTCACATCATAACAGACTTTTGTGACTCGATCGCATATTTTTATGCGGAAGTGAAGGAGTCTAGTGAATTACGAAGCTGAAACTTGCAAGGAGAGCCGCGATCGCGTAAAACCAGCCGACAACTTGCGTTTCTGTCCAACCTGTCAATTCCAAATGATTGTGGAAGGGCGACATCCTGAATAGGCGCTTACCAACCCCATTCGCGTCTTTCGTGGCTTTGTAATAAGTTACTTGAGCAATCACTGATAACGTTTCGAGGAAGAATAGACCACTGAGAATCAAGAGCGCAAACAATGAATTGGTGAGTAATCCAACTGCTGCGAGTGCGCCTCCGAGTGCCAGCGATCCGGTATCGCCCATAAACACTTTCGCTGGGTTGCGATTGTGAACCAAGAATCCGAGGCAACCCCCGCTCAGAGCAGAGCAGAAGATACCAAGATCGGGATGTTCAGGGAAGATGAGCGCACCGAGACCGAGAAGCGCGATCGCAACCGTTCCTCCAGCTAATCCATCCATGCCATCGGTTAAGTTAGTTGCGTTACTTTCTGCTACGAGAACAAAGCAAGCTAGAACCCAGAACACCGCTCCTAAAGGCAACATCAGACCGAACGGAAGATCGATCGTCGTCAAGCTCGAATTCGTTACCATCAACCAGAGACAGAAGGCAACTGCAAAAGAGATTTGCAGTCCCATCTTGGTTTTGGGAGAAATGCCTTTGTTCGACTTGCGACGAATAATTTGCCAATCGTCGATAAAACCGATTCCTGCATACGAAAGAGTCAGCGCAGAAACCGCGATTACATTGGCATCGAAATTAGATAGATAAAGCGCGATCGCGACTGCAACGGGAACAAAGAATGCACCTCCCATCGTCGGAGTTCCTGCTTTCTTTAGATGTGATTGGGGACCGTCTTCGCGAATAATCTGTCCCGCTTTCAACGCTCTGAGAAAGGGAACTGCCCAATAGCCGACACCCGCTGTCGCAAGTCCGCTCATCCATAAGGGGAAAGTCAGCGATGCACTCTGGCTCCAAACCCGACCGCTAAAATGATCGAGACCGATCGAAGCGATCGTGACTCCGATCGCTAATAAAAGGAACAGTCTGGTTCCTGAAAAATTCAAGGCTCGCCCTGTAAAAAGTTTCGCGTCCACAAGAATTCACTTCACTCCGCACATTTACACCACACCGGATCATTAGGGACTAGATTGCTCTAGCCCCGCATTGTCTATTCGTCGTCTAAACCGAGATCGCTATCGTCATCATCGTCGGTATCAAACGTACCGCCGTCGTTTTCCATCAGTTCGTTAATTTCTTCCTCATCATCGAGGTAATCGAAATCTGCATTATCACGAGCGAGGAGACGACCTGAGCTTTCGAGCCAGTCGAGAATCGAAGACTCCTGCTGCATGGGAATGACCGCTGCACGTTGGTTTCGAGTTTCTTGACGTAAGGAGGGATTGTAAGTCATTAAGCGTTTCTAACTCCAGCAATAGAAGTATCCACTCTATATAGTAGATCGACCGAAACACCCGAAGTGTACCACCTGGGGGCACATTTGCAAGATGTTTTTTGCTCGAATGGAAGCAATTTTTCAGATCGGTCTATTTGATTTGGATTCAAGCATTTTCCACGGATTCCCGAAATTGTCAAGCAAATCATTCCCAAATTTCAATAAAGAATGTTTTTTTACCTGAAACAGAGTGGAGGAGAGCCGTTAGGATTGATCTCTATCTACGCTGGGATAGCATCATGATCGGGAAAGCGGCTTTACTTGAAGTGATTGCTGGAAAAAATCGCGGATTGCTGGCGAATGAGGCTCAGAAACAGGGGATTCTGGCAGCGATCGCACAACTTGAGGATCGCAATCCGACTCCAAGACCGATCGAGGCGTTGAGTCTGTTGGATGGCGATTGGCGGCTACTTTATACGACGAGTCGCGGAATTCTTGGGATTGATCAATTTCCTTTTCTGAAATTGGGACAGGTTTATCAGTCTATTCGCGCACCGGAAGCGAAAATATACAATATTGCGGAAGTGTCAGGACTGCCGTTTTTAGAGGGGATCGTTTCGGTGGCAGCGAGATTTCGTCCGGTTTCAGAAAAGCGAGTTGATGTGAAATTTGAGCGATCGATTCTTGGATTGCAGCGATTAATCGAGTACCAGTCCCCCGCTCACTTTATTCACCAGCTAGAATCCGGTAAGAAGTTTACTGCGATCGACTTTAGTATCGAGAACCGGGATCAGCAGGGTTGGCTCGATATTACGTATCTCGATGAGGATTTGCGGATCGGTCGTGGGAATGAGGGCAGTGTATTCGTTTTAACCAAAGAGTAACCCTGATGCGACTTTCCCAAGGTCATCTCAATTTATTAGAACTGTGTCCGCGAAAATTTCAGCACACTTATTTAGAGCAGTTGGGATCACCGAATTCTCCAGAGCAACAAGAGCGACTTTTGGCGGGGAGTCGGTTTCACTCTTTGATGCAGCAGTGGGAAATGGGTTTACCGATCGAGCCTTTTCTGCAAGAAGATCCGCAACTGAGACAATGGTTTCATGCTTTTATTGGAGCCGCACCGCAAATTCTCAAAATTCACGATCCAATGTTCCGAGAAAGCGAACATTTGCGAATGTTGGAATTTCAAGGACATATTTTGACTGTTATTTATGATTTGTTGATTCTGACCGAGCGAGAGGCGCAGATTCTCGATTGGAAAACGTACCCGAAGCCCTCGAAAACCGATTTGTCCCAGAGTTGGCAGTCTCGGTTATATCCGTTTGTATTGGCAGAAACGAGCGATTATTTGCCTGAACAGATTTCGATGACGTATTGGTTTTTCCAAGCGAATGGGGAAATGGCTCAGAGCTTGAAGCTGCCTTACAGTGCGAAACAGCATGAGGAAACTCGGCAAATGTTGGCTCGATCGCTAAATCAGTTTAGTGAATGGCTCGATCGATATGAGACACGCGGCGAGTTTTTTCCGCAACTTCCCGAAACGGCTTCAGAATGTTTGGAGTGTAGTTACGCAATTCGGTGTTATCGATCGACTCAAGCGCTAGAACCTGTTGAACTCTCGTTTGCAGAAATTCAGGAAGTGCCACTATGACTTATACGCCTAGAAAAGTTCTGACGTTTGAAGCGTTTTTGGCTGAATATCGCGACAATCCGCGTTACGAGCTTGCCGATGGAGAATTGATCGATATGGAACCTACTGGACCGCATGAAACTGTAGGCGGCAAGCTGGCAACGTTTCTCGGAGCAGCGATTCTCGCAGATCAGCGACCTTGGTTTATTCCTCGAACTTGTTTGATTCGCCCCTTCTCGGATGAAATTACTGCGCGTCGCCCGGATATTGTGGTTCTCGATGAAACGGTGCTAGTGAATGAGCCTTTATGGGAACAGGAACCCGTCATTACATTAGGTCGATCGATTAAACTTGCCGTCGAAGTCGTCAGCACGAATTGGGAAACAGATTACGCTCGTAAAGTAGAAGAATACGCTCTGCTCGGTATTCCTGAATATTGGATTGTTGACTATCGCGGGTTTGGTGGCATTGCGTTTATTGGTAGACCTAAACAGCCCACGATTACGATTTGCACACTGAGCGGTGAAGATTACATTCAGACCCGGTATCGACTCGGTGAACCGATTGTCTCGCCAACTTTTCCTCGATTGCAGCTTCGTCTGGATGAGATTCTTCCTCGATAGCTGTAATATCTATGTACTGATGTTTTTCTAAGTTATGGCTGACCCGATCGCACAATGGCAAATTCATGCTGATTCTGATGTTCCGGCAACTTTTATTCAAGCAGTCAAGCAACTTGCTGGAATTGAAGGGCGGTATTTGCCTCGATTGTTGTGGCACCGGGGAATTCGAGAGATTGAACAGTTAGCGGGCTATTTATTCGCAGCGAACTATCAGCCGACGAGTGCGATCGAGTTCGGTCAGGAAATGCAGTGGGCGGTACGGCGATTGAGGCAAGCGATCGAGCGAAAGGAAGCGATCGCGATTTGGGGCGATTTTGATGCGGATGGGGTGACTTCAACGGCTGTGCTTTGGGATGGTTTGGGACAGTTCTTTACGCAGAATGAGAAGTTGTTCTACTACATTCCGAATCGGTTTACTGAATCTCATGGACTGTCGAAAACTGGAATTGATCAACTCAGACACGTTCAAGTGATTGTGACTTGTGACACGGGCAGTACGAACTTAGCAGAAATTCAGTACGCGCAAAGTCTGGGAATTGATGTGATTGTGACGGATCATCATACGCTGCCAGAATCGCGCCCGCCTGTCATTGCGATCGTCAATCCTCGATCGTTAGAAAAGAATCATCCTTTCGCTTCACTCTCTGGAGTTGCAGTTGCTTATAAGCTTGTAGAAGCCTTGTATGAAGCATTACCGGACATTCCCGAAAAGCCGATCGGGCATTTACTTGATTTAGTTGCGATCGGATTGATTGCTGATTTAGTTGAGCTAAAAGGGGACTGTCGCTATCTAGCTCAGAAAGGAATTGAGCAACTACAGAAACAATCCACTAAAGAAGCGACTCGTCCGGGCATTACAAGATTGTTGGAACTGTGTAAGCGATCGGGCGATCGACCAACTGATATTTCATTTGGCTTGGGTCCTCGAATCAATGCAGTGAGCCGAATTCAGGGCGATGCTCATTTTTGTGTGGAACTGCTAACGAGTCAGGATGTACAACGCTGCCGAGAACTTGCAGACGAAACAGAACTGGCAAACACTCGTCGAAAAGCCTTGCAAAAAGATGTCTTACAGCAAGCAAAAGCAAAATTAGCTCAGATTGATCTCTCTACAACAGGTGTGATTGTGTTGTGGGATGAACAATGGAGCGGCGGCGTATTGGGATTAGTCGCGGGTCAGATTGCTCAGGAGTATGGGAAGCCGACAATTTTATTAACCATTGATGGTGAATATGCGAAAGGATCAGCACGATCGACCAATCAAATTGACCTCTATCAATTAGTCAAAGATCAGGAACATCTGTTGCATCGGTTTGGAGGACATCCATTTGCAGCGGGACTGAGTTTAGCGATCGACAATCTCCCATTATTTGCTCAAGCGATTAATCAGCGCTTACTACAACAAAGTGATCCGCCCGCTCCAACGATTCAAGCTGATCTTTGTGTGACTATCGACGAACTCGGATTAGAACTCTACAAAGAGCTTCGATTGATCGAACCTTGCGGAATGGGCAATCCAATTCCGAAGTTATTGATCCAAAATTGTTGGTTCCAAGCAGGACGAAATATGAAGCTTCAAGATCTGCGTGGACGTAAGGTGGAATACATTCGCACACCGTTTACAATTTGGGATGAAACCGTTGAGAAGGGATTTCACGGGGTTTGGTGGGGACATTATGCTTATGAGCTTCCGACAGGGCGATGTGATGCGATCGTTGAACTTGAGAACAATACCTATCACAAACGGTACGAAGTTCGATTAGTTGCAGTTCGCGCTTGTGATGAAGTGACTGTGAGTGCAAATCTGCAATGGTTATTAGACTGGAGAACACAGAGAACAGAAGAAAAAGCAATCGAGCTTAAAACCGCTCCCGCAAGTTGGATCGAGTTTCAAACTTGGTTTAGACGAGCAATCAATCAACAGTTACCTTTAGCGATCTCATATTCTCAACCAACTCTAATTCCAGCAGTTGAAATCTGGCAAACCTTGGTCGGCATTGCAAAATACTTGAGTCGGACTGGAAAGACTGCTACTCGACAGCAATTCTACGATCGGTTACAAATCGGTAATGTCGCTTTGAAAGCTGGAATTCAAGCCTTGGAACAGTTTGGATTTCATGTGACTTATGAGAATCATTGTTTCAAAATTACGATGAGCGATGCCAATTCAGATAGAGCGAACATTGCGATCGAACAATTTCTAACGGCTGTGCGTGAAGAACAGTTCTATCGACAGTATTTTGCACAAGTTCCCTTTAGTACAATTCAAGCGATCGCGTCTCAGTGGAACTAAGGTGCAGGATTTGGATACTGCGTGTAAACTTCGTCGATCGCTTTAAGAATCTCTGGTGTGAGTTCTACGTTTACACACTCCAAATTCTCTTTGAGTTGTCCTAATGTGGTCGCGCCAATGATTGTACTACCCACAAACCAGCGACTTCTGACAAATGCGATCGCAAGTTGAGCCGGACTCAGATTAAACCGCTGAGCGACTTCCGCATAAGCTGTAACTGCCTCATTCACTCTTGGTTTGAGATAACGTTGAGCAAAGCGATCGAACTTTGTAATTCGAGTTTCACCCGGATCACCTTGTAAATATTTTCCTGATAACAATCCGAATCCTAGCGGACTGTAAGCGAGTAAGCTAACTTTTTCTCGATAGCAAGCTTCTGCTAAAGCGGAATCAAACACACGATTCAAGAGATTGTAAGCATTTTGAACAGTGATGATTTTAGGTAATGCTAATTGTTTGGCGAGATAGCTAAAAGTAGTAATGCCCCAAGGCGTTTCGTTGCTTACTCCTAGATAACGAATCTTTCCAGCTTTGATTACTTCGGCAAAGACTTCTAATTGTTCAGCGATCGGAATTGTTTCTCGCTCTTGTTTTGGATCAAATACGGTTTGCCCGAAAATCGGCACATAACGGTCTGACCAGTGAATTTGGTACAGATCAATGTAATCGGTTTGCAGTCGTTTTAGACTATCATCCACAGCTTGCAGAATGTTTTGTCGATCGACTTTGTTCACCCCGCTCCGAACCCATTTGAAGCCGCGTCCTGCTCCAATGATTTTCGTTGCAACAATTAATCGATCGCGCTGTTGATGCTTTAACCATTCACCGATGTAAGCTTCTGTGAATCCATACGTCTCAGCGCGTGGTGGGACTGGATACATCTCGGCGGTATCAATGAAATTTACGCCTTGAGCGATCGCATAATCGAGTTGTTGATGCGCTTCCTCGATCGTATTCTGCTGTCCGAAAGTCATTGTTCCTAGACAGATTTCAGAAACTTTGAGATCACTTTCGCCGAGAGAATGATATTGCATACTAGAAATAGCTCTATCTGATGAGAGAATTCAAGTCATCCGAGCGATACAAGCATTCGGGGAAACTAATTTATTAAGATAGCACCGAACTGCTGAGAAGACGCTCAAATGGCTAAAACTGCTCTGATTACTGGCGCATCACAGGGAATCGGTAAAGCAACCGTTCTAGAACTTGCAAAGCATGGTTACGATATTGTTCTGGTGGCGCGTGAACTAGAGCGGCTTGAAGCAGCGGCAAATGAAGTGCGAGATTTGGGACAGAAAGCATTTGTGATGCAAGCAGATGTAAGAGATCCGAAACAGATTGATCAGATTGTGAAAAGCGCGATCGCTCAAGTGGGTCAAATCGATCTGTTAGTAAATAACGCGGCAGTTTACTACATGGGACCTGTTGAAGATGCTTCTTTAGAAGATTGGCATACGATCGTTGATACAAATCTTTGGGGCTATATTCATACGATTCATGCGTTGCTGCCTCATTTTCTGGAGCGTAAAGCGGGCACGATCGTCAATGTTGTCTCGATCGGTGGGCTTGATCCAATTCCTTATCAAGTGCCGTACACGACAAGCAAACACGCATTAACAGGTTTGACGAAATCTCTGCGATCGGAATTAGAGCCGAAAGGAATTCACGTCTGTGGCATCTATCCGAGCTTTATTCGGACGGAGCTTTATGAACGGGCATTGTTCCGGGGTGAAGATGCTAAGAATCGATTTGAATTCATGTACAAAGCATTTCATAGTCCAGTATTGGAAACACCGGAGTTTGTCGCTCAAACCTTACGGAACGCGATCGAGCATCGAAAGAGAGACGTTTTAGTAGGCACAGCAAACTTCTGGACAGCAATGTTTCATGTCGTACCTGGAGTGATGAAGCCGATTGTTCGACGAGTGTTTGGTATGAAAGATGCACAGCGGAATTTAGCACAGTAGGTGCAAATATCGATCAAGTTTTGCTGCCGTACATCTTGGGTAGAGAACCGATCCGGAGATAGTTCGGTTCAGTGGATCAGCATCGTAGAACCGCACTCTTTCAGGGGTTTCCCACACCAGACAGCGCTTTCCAGATTTGCGAAGATAATCTTGTCGATTGAAAGCGCACCTCAATGAAAAAGTTCATCGGTCAGCCCCTCTACAACTGGTATCGCACACTGTTACGGAACTCGAAATATCGCTGGATTGTAATTGTCGGAAGCTTACTCTATTTGGTGAGTCCAATTGATTTTGTTACTGACATGATTCCGGTTCTGGGTTGGATTGATGATGGTGTGGTCGTGAGTATTCTTGTTGCTGAAGCCTCTCAAATTCTGGGTGAGCAATTGAAGCAGCGGAAAGCAAAAACAACAGATGCTACTGCTTACTAAACAATCGATCGTCCACTGTTTATCTGAAGGTGAACAATGTCTAATTCTCTCAAAGACCGCCTCAAGACGGATCTGCAATCGATGAAAGCAGAAGGCGGAACCCGAACCAGTCGCATCCGCGAAATTCTTCAAAGTGCAGCGACCCAAACCCTGACTGAACTGAAAGAGGGCGCGACTGAGATCAAATTAACTGCTAGTCAAAGTGTTTCCTCGATCGCTCAATCTTTCAACGATTCTGAGTCTTCCGAATCATCGCTGCTGAATCGATTGATCGCTCAAGTGAAGATTCTGGATGCGAAGTTAGTCGATCGATATGGCGATCGCTATACCACGTTCAAACAACGCTTCGGATTGTTCCAAACCTGGTACAACAACACCAAAACAAATGCGGAAACGGTTGGAATGACTCCCGTTGAGCAGAAGCAAGCTGAGATTGAACTGAGAGTTGCAGATCAAGGAACGATCGTTGCCCGCAAGGAACAGCAAATCCGGCAACAAGTGAAGGAACTGCTGACTGCTGCAATTTCAAAACGCTAAGGACTGTTTTATTCACCAATGAGGTTAATGTTATGCAACTTTTTCGATACCTTCTCGCGATTTTACTGCCGCCCGTTGCAGTGTTCTTTACTTATGGGTTTAGCTTCACGTTGATTGTTAGTATTGCGCTCACGTTGTTAGGTTGGGTTCCTGGCATTATTCACGCGCTCTGGGCAGTCTCGAAGCACGATGAAAAGCTCAACCAGTCTGCTGATTCTGTCTAACCAATTAACAATGGAGAAATCGTTATGCTAAGTTTTTTGATTACAACTCTGACAACCGCACTCGGTCTTCTGGTGGTTGATCTGGCAATTCCTGGAGTGACGATCGCTTCTTTTCCCGCTGCATTGATCGCGGCTGTCTCGGTCGGATTGGTCAATGGTTCGGTGAAGCCTGTACTTTCTGTGTTGTCTTTGCCGATTAATTTTCTGACTTTGGGATTGTTCTCGCTGGTTGTGAACGGTCTGTGTTTCTGGTTGGCTTCGCTGTTTGTTCCAGGATTCGTTGTGCATGGATTCCTGGCGTTTATTTTGGGTCCAGTCGTGCTGTCCTTTGCAACGACTTTCTTGAATCGCTACTTTGTTGAGAAAGGCATTGGTACGTTGCCTGCTAAACAATAGTTGACTTAAAAAATTAGTGCGCCCTCTAGAGTTTGAGAACAGTTGTGATACCAAATTGAAGAAAGGTTGCGGCAGATGAGATACCTAGTGCAGTTCGGCGAAAATAAAGCAGCAGCTTAGTGGGGTTTCGGTTCAAAGCCTTGGAACTTCCAGTTGAACAGCTTTGCCATTGTGCAATTGAAGTACCGAATGAGGGCTTGAATCTGC
>NZ_JBNXVP010000058.1:0-33985 GCF_050565645.1 Leptolyngbya sp. AN10 | reverse complement strand
GGTACATAGTAAAATCAGATGCAAGGTTTTTGCACGGTTTATAGTGCTTTATCTTGCATTTTATCAGCAATTTATCCCGCTGAAATTCAGTCCTAGAAAGCTTCTTAGACTTCCTCAGCAAGCCCTACATATACAGCCCTACTGGTTTTGAGAGGGCAACCAGGAAACATGAGCAGAAACAATTCTCCAGCCCTCAGGTAGTTTTTGCCAGACCTGAGTTTGTCGCCCTTCTCGTGCAGGCTTCCCGATAATACCTCCCCTAAATTCGAGGGTAACAATAGCAGTGTCAGTCCTAAATGCAGTCACAGTAAAGTTAGAAAGTTCGCGCTTGAGCTTAACACCAGATCTCGATCGCCGATATGCCTTCACAGCATCACTCCCGTAGAGGTTCTCCAGTAGCCCAAACCGGACAACTTGCGGAGAATCCCAAAATAAAGCATCGAGTTTTTCGATGTCGTTGTCGCACAACGCCGTCTCATACTGAGCGTAGAGAGCCGTCACTTCTGCGATCGTCTGCGGGTGATTTATTTCTAGCATCAATTTACCTACCGCTCCAATGAACAATGCGTTTCTCAGTGAAACGAAACAGCATATTGAGACTGTAGCCCAGCACTCCAGTAATCAAGACCGAGGCATACATATCCTTCACGTTCAATACTTGCTGAGTTTCAATGATTCGTTTGCCTAAACCGCTTTCTGTCCCGATGAACATCTCTGCAACGATCACCATGACTAGGGCAATACTGATGCCAGTGCGAAGACCAATAAAGGTTTGAGGTAGGCTTTCCCAAAACAGCACGTCTTTAAAAATATCCCACTGGGATGCCCCCATGACTCTTGCTGCCAGAATACGAGACTGACGAGCATTCATCACACCGTAGGCACTATTGAAGACAATCACTAGAAATCCAGCAAATGCTGGAATCACAACTTTATTCCAATCACTTGTACCCAGAAATAGAAGGAACATTGGGATCAGGGCACTCGCAGGAGTCGAACGAAAGAAGTCAATCAGAAATTCCACGCTGCGATAAAGTCGTTCGTTGCTGCCTAAGATAATTCCGAGCGGGACACCCAGCACTGTGGCGATCGCAAATGCCTGAGTCGTTCGCCATACGGTCGTTGCGAAGTCAGTAAATAAACTATCTTCGCTACGAAACGCAACATTAAATAGTTCAGTCACAGTATCAACTGGAGTCGGCAACAGCACTGGATTGATCCAACCTGATTTTGAGACGAATTCCCATAGCGCCAGTAGCACGATGACTCCGAACAGGGGTAACAGTCGATCGAGGCGGGGCATCCAGTTTTGAGGTTCAGAGGTCGATCGGTGCCGCAGTTTTAGCTTCATTTCCGCATCTCCTGGCGAAAGATATCGAGACAATGACTTTTAACTTGGACAAACTCTGGCTCAGAGAGCGTTTCTGGTGTGCGGGGGCGAGGGAGATTAAACACCACGTTTTCGACTAAATGAGTCGGGCGCTTACTCAAGAGAAGAATCGAGTCCGCAAGGTAAACTGCATCTTCGAGGTCATGAGAAACAATTACGGTGGTCAAGTCAGACTCCATGTGAACCTGCTGGAGCTTTTCCCGAATGTACAGCGTCATCTCAAAATCTAGCGCCGAAAAAGGTTCATCCAAAAACAACACCTCTGGATCAGCAACTACCGCTCGTAAAATTGCAATTAACTGCTGCTGTCCTCCCGAAAACTGATAGGGATAGCGCCGCAAGTCAAGCTTGATATCAAATGTTGCCAGCAGCTTTTCAACTCTGACCTGACGCTCTTTTTCAGAAATACCCTGTACCTTGAGCGGATAAGAAATATTGTCGAGGGCGCTAATCCAGGGAAACAAAGTGTCGCGATAGTTCTGAAACACATAGCCGATGCGCGATCGCCGAAGCGGTTTGCCCGCGATCGTAATCTGCCCTCGGTCGATCGGGATGAGTCCACTCATCATGTTGATCAAAGTCGATTTACCACAGCCGTTGGGACCAAAAATCGAAATTACCTTCCCTCGCGGCAATGACAGATCAAAGTCTTGGTAAAGCACCTGACCGCCAAAGGATTTACACAATCCTTCCACTTTAATAAAGGCTGATGAGGTAGTCATAGTCCGACCCGAAATGGTGTTCAGCATAAAGCAGTGTTGTGGATTATGGGAGTGAGGGAGTTTTCCCTCACTGTTTCTCAGGCAGGCTTGTAAATCAAGGGTGCAGCTTCAACTTTTTTCGATAACACTCCTGACTGTTGCAGAAAATCAAAGAACTTCTGAAAGTACTCCAGATCCGATGCTGAAAGCTCATCATACATCTGGTAGTTGGGGATCGGAACCGACTGAATTAGATTCCCTTTAATCGGCGTGTACTTCTCTAAGAAAGGTCGGGCAGCATCAGGAGTTTTGCGGACGACATCAACGGCTTGACGATAAACATTAATGTACTTCTTCGTCGTTTCGGGATAAGCCTGGATAAACTTCGTGGTCAGAGCCGCAGAACCACCAAACCAAGGAGCCATCGGATCACCCAAAATGTACTTGGCAACAACACCAGATTCTAGGGTGCGAGTCAATCCTTTGAGTTGACCGAGTGTTCCAATTGGTTCTAGGGTGTAGGCTGCCGCGAGTTGCCCCGATGCAACCGCATTGGGATGTTGGCTAATATCCAGTTGAATGACTTCCGCATCAGTCACGCCATTCTTCTCTAACAGACCTTTGGCGATCGCTTGGTTTTGAGGACCCGGACCACACCCAACTTTCTTGCCTTTGAGGTCTGCGATCGACTGAATCGGGCTATCTTTTGCCACAATCACCTGATCTAGCACGTATTTGCTATTGGTTGGATTAGAAGCAATAATGCGAAACAGTCCAGGGGATGCCGCATCTGCAACCGCTAATGATCCCGTAGCCGTACCGTTTGAGCAGCCCTGAATGCGACCTGCAATCATGCCTTCGACAATTTGCTGAGGTGAAGGAACTTTCTGCGCTTCCACATCGAGTCCGGCATCTTTGAACAATCCCTTTTCAACTGCATAGAAAAAGGGCAGTCCAGCCGCGATCGTCGGATAGGCGATCACAATTTTTCCGGGATTTTCTGCGGCAGGTGCAGTAGACGAAGCGGGAGACGCAGACGAGGTAGTTGCTTGGGGTGAGTTCGATGGAGTACAGCCGTGAGCCGCGATCGCCATCATCGTTCCGGTTCCGATTTGCAGAAATATACGTCTTCTCATAGCAGTCCTCCTGATTAGAATTCTTTTACGGTTGCGATCGTGGCTTTTACGACTCTGTTCGCTTCAAGCGCGGCGGCGACTCGTAAAATGACGGATTCTCGATATGGTGCAGCAACTAACTGCACACCGATCGGCAGCGTCCCAGACTGGGAGACGGGCACTGAGAGGATCGGGAGTCCAATAAATGAGAGCGGTTGGGTAAAGCGTCCCAGATTGGGGCGGGAGGGCAGTTTTGCGCCATTAATCTCGATCAGATTCTGCTCGATTAACGGAGCGTAATAGGGAGTCGCTGGAGCCAGGATCAGGTCTACGTCTTGAAAAATCTGCCGCACTTGATCGCGATACCATTGCCGAAACTGTTGCGCTTGAATATACCAGGATGCAGGCAGAAAAGCGCCAGATAAAAAGCGATCGCGGGTTCTCGGATCAAAGTCTTGTGGGCGGGTTCGCAAATTGTGCAGATGTCGCTGTGCCCCTTCACAAGCGGTAATTGTCAACGCAGCAGCCCGCGCCCGATGCGACTCAGGCAGGCTAACTGTTCGAGTTACATTCAGTGCCTTAGCTACCTGTTGAACAGCAGCGATCGCTTCGGGTAAAGCGCCCTCGGCAAAGTAACCATCCGCGATCGCAATGCGTAACCCTCCGATGCCTTGATTGAGTTGAGGTGAACAGGGTTCGGGAGCGCGATCAGTGTGGGCTGGATCGCTGCCGCCTGCTTGCTGCAAACTGTCATACGCCAACGCAATTTCTTGTACCGATCGGGCAAAGGGTCCGATGTGGTCAAGGCTTTCGGAAAATAGAACTGCTCCTGAGCGTGACAATCGCCCGTAGGTTGGTTTGAAGCCAAATACACCACAGAGCGAGGCAGGCACTCGGATCGAACCATTCGTATCTGAACCGAGCGTCAATGGCACTAAACCTGCCGCGACTGCGACTGCTGACCCACCGGACGATCCGCCTGCAACCCGATCCAAAGCGTGTGGATTTGGCGTGGTTCCATAATGGGTGTTCTCGGTCGAGAAGCCATAAGCATACTCATCCATGTTCAGCGCACCCACACAGATCGCTCCCGCTTGTTTGAGAGCCGCGACCGCTGCTGCATCCTGAGTCGCTGGAGGGTTTTCGGCATTAATCTTTGAGCCTGCCCGTGTCGTTATTCCCTCAATATCAAACAAATCTTTGACCGCAAAGGGAACTCCCGCTAATGCTCCTGGATCAGTTCCAGACGCGATCGCTCGATCAATCGCTTCGGCTTGAGCGATCGCCGCTTCATCGGTCACGGTCGTAAAACAGTTGAGTACCGGATTGAGCGCAGCAATTCGCTCTAACGTCTCGAATACGATCGCTTTTGCTGTGACTTCTTGTCGCCGGATTGCCTCAGCAAGCTGCACGGCATTTTCATATTGATTGATCTTCATGGCTGAAACACTGGGGCAAATTCAATGGTTTCCGATAAGGGAAACTCCAGGAAAAAACGAGCGATCATCTGTGTTCGATATAGGTTCTCAAGTACGCCAGGACGATGATCGGGATGAAGTGGCAGATTGAGCAAAATCGTCATTTGCTCGACATAAGCTTCTAAATCTTTGGGACTTTGAATCGATTCAGGCATAACTTCCTCCTAACGTTGAAATAGACAAACGGCTACATTGTTGCAGTATTATCGCCGCTTAGAAACTAAATTGAGTGCGAAGATTCCCCACAAATACAGTTGGATTGCTGCTGAAACTGTTGGCATTGACGATCGCATAAACCGCAGGAACAATGGCGATGTTATTGGTCAATGGGTAATAGTAGGACAGTTCAAATTCGTACTGCGTTGCGCCATCGCCTCCGCCCGATCGCAAGAAACGCCGTCCGCTCAAATAGTCATGGGGAACCAAAAAGGAAAACACGCCCAATGCGCCCCGCTTGCCGAGATCCGGGAAGGCGAGTCCAAACTGAATCGTTTGCGTATTCAGATTCCCGTTGGCGCGAATGGGGTTAATCGGATCAATGTTAGTGATGCCATAACCGTAGCGCCCAAATATTCCAAACCTTGGTGTGATCAACCAGTCAAAGTTTGCAATGAAAGTATTCGCTGTTCCATTGTTGACCGCGCCACCAAAGCCATCATCGATAAAACCGTAAGGAACAGGTTCACCACTGAGTAGACCGTTGGTTGCCTGCAAGTTTGAGCGGGTGTAGAGCAAGCGCAGGTTGAAATTGCGAGTGGGCGAGTAGACTAGCTCAGTTGCAAGGGTGTTTGTGCCTCCGAATAGCCCAAGTGCCGGATCTTCAGCGCTATTGTTCGCCAAGAACTCGTTGCTGAGTCCCAAATAACCGACAGACAGCCGCAACTGAGGGTTAATGTTCCAGGCAACGACTGCGCCCGAACCGCGATCAACAGCATTCGAGAGTGTACTGCCGTTTGAATTAAACGAGGTCGCCCCAGTGAGGAAGAACGTAAAGCGATTGTTGTCAAAGTGGCGATAGAAATTAATTCTAGGACCAACGAATACCCGGACGTTCTCGCTTGCTGGAAACGAGTAAAACAATTCCCGAATCACCACAGCACCAGCGGCTCCATTGGGAGCAGGAGTAGTCTCTAGAAAGGGTGTTCCCGATGTATTGAAGAAGCCCGATGAAACTATTTGATTTGCTGGAGAGCTACCGTTGCCCGCAGCAAGTTGCGTCACGAGTTGATCTCTTCCGGTAAATGAAGTGTTCAAGTTGAGATAGACGAGATAGTTCGATACAATTTTCGGCTGCTCACGCTGGACTCGTGAGGGTACACCACCTTGTCGAATCGATGCGGCAAACGGCACATTTGGCACAAAAGGATTGCGCTCTGCGGTGACTGTATCCCGAAAAAATGCGCCTGATAGGTTGAACACAGCAAGACCGCGCAAAACCGTTGTGGTCGAGAACTGCTGCTTCTCTAGCGTAGTTGTTCGAGCTTCTAAGGTATCGAGCCGACCGCGTAGAGTTGCCAATTCAGCCGCAAATTGGTCTTGGAGTTTTTGCAGCGTGGTTAAATCTTCTTTTCTGACTAAATCGTTAGTGGAAGCGGCGATCAGTTCGTTGACGCGATCGAGACAAGCATTCAAACCCGCAGCAAATTCATATCGAGTCAGGGCGCGATTTCCCCGATAAGTGCGTTCTGCCGAAGGCAGCGCTTCGCGACCGGGATATCCTGCAATACAACCGTAACGCTCGACTAGGGATTGCAAGGCTTGAAATGCCCAGTCCGTTGGTCGAACATCAGAAAGCTGTGAAACAGAAGTCACCTGAGCCATTCCATTTGAAGGTTCAGCAGCAGTCGAATTGAGCAGGCTGCCAGCGCTCGACGGCGATCGTTCGTCTGGCAACTTTACCGGACTGCCTCTGTCCGAGGATTGAGCAGCGATGTCACTGCTTGTAAACCGCAGTGCTTCGACGTTAATCGACGGTTGAGACAGCGGTTGAACCGTCTGTTCGCTAAAGTTCTGCAACGCAGCAGATTGAGGCTCTGTTGCAGACTTCAACTCGGTTGCGATCGCGGAACTCGTCGAGAACAGCGTTGCCCAGGCAATTGCAGGCGCTGTAACCCAAAACCACCTGATTATTCTTGGATTGAACATGAACTCCTCCACCTCATAAACTCATCGCAGTTACAGAAATGTCGCTTGAAAAGGCGCGATCGTCATTTTTCGGGCTGCCACCAAAGACTTTCCAAATCACACCCAACCACAGGAGAGAGACTTTCTCCCCGGCATCGATTTCGATTCGTTTTGGAAAAACTTTTGTTAAGAGTCAGATTAGCAGGAGCCTTCTGAATCAGGCGATAGCAAAAGTTCAGCAAAGGTCGTCAGAAAGTTCACTCGCAAGTTCGCAATAAGTCGATCGAACTGTGACTTATGTAACAAGTAAGCGATCCAGCCGATTGTAAATTAATACTTTATTAACCTTGAACGATCGCGCCCGCTGATGAACGCTGAAGAAGCACTTGCCTGTTTAGAAAATCTCCTCCCCCATGCTCATCTGAACAAGCTGCAAGTCGCTATCTTTCAGCAAGTTTGGGAGGATCGCTCTTACTTGGAAATCGCCAAGAATTCGGGCTATGGACTCAGCCACATTAAGCAAACTGGCTCTGAGTTGTGGCAATTGCTGTCACAGCGCCTGGGGGAGAAGGTGAATAAAACCAATGTGCAGACGGTATTAAAGCGATATACGAATCGCGATCGAACCGAGCAGATGCCTGCTGTACTAAACCACTCAATCGCGCCACAGTGCGACTGGGGAGAAGCCGTAGACACTCCTGCTTTTCTCGGTCGGATTGCAGAGCTTGAAACTTTGGAGCGATGGATTGTTCACGATCGCTGTCGTTTGATTGGATTATTCGGAATGGGCGGCATCGGCAAAACAACGCTTTCGATTCGGTTGGCGCAGCGTGTTGCAGAAAGCGACGAATTACAGCCGTTTGAGTTCGTCATTTGGCGATCGCTCAGAAACGCACCGCCGATCCGCGACTTGTTAGCCAGTCTGATGCAGGTGTTCGCTCAAGACCAAGCCCCAACTTTTTCTGAAACTCTAGAAGCGCAGATTCGCGACCTAATTGGGTATCTCAAGGCGCATCGCTGTCTGATTATTCTCGACAATGCAGAGTCAGTGATGCGTCCACATGATAGTACTGGAAGCTTTCAGTCAGGTTACGAAGGCTATAAAGAACTTCTGGCGACGATCGGCGAAACTCAGCATCAAAGTTGCTTAATTCTGACCAGTCGTGAAAAGCCATCCGGGTTTGCGGCAAGAGAGGGAATTTCCCTTCCGGTACGATCGCTTCAGTTAGCCGGACTTTCAACTTCTGCCGTTCAAAATCTCCTCAGCCTGCGCGGACAGTTGTTTGCAACTGAGACTGACTGGCAGGCGCTAATTTCTCACTATTCGGGTAATCCATTGGCGTTGAAGATTGCAGCGGGCGCGATCGCCGATTTCTTCAATGGCAATATTGCTCAATTTCTGGCGTTTTTGCAGCAAAGCGGCTGCATTTTTGCCGATATTCGCGATCTGCTCGCGAGTCAATTTCATCGTCTGACGCAACTAGAACAGCAAATTCTCTACTGGTTAGCAATCAATCGAGAACCGGTTTCCTTGGTTGATCTACAGGCTGACTTCATTCCTCAACCGCAGTCTGCCGCCTTACTAGAGGCGCTAGTTTCGCTAGAGCGTCGCTGTTTTCTTGAACGGACAACTCCGATCGAACTACCTTTGGCACAGCGAATTGCCTTGTTTACGCTACAGCCTGTGGTCTTAGAATACGTGACCGAGCAGTTCATTGATCAAGCTTTTGATGAAATTATGAATCGTGCCAAAGCTGCCCCTCAAACCAGTTTGCTACTGAAAACCCACGCTTTGATCAAAGCGCAGACCAAAGACTACATCCGCGAAACTCAAGTACGGCTGATTCTGCAACCGCTTGCTGATCGACTACTTAGCATGATCGATCGTAGCGAACTCGATCAGCAATTGATGCAACTATTGTCACATTTTCGCGGCAAAGGTAGACAGCAAACAGGCTACCTTGCTGGAAATGTAATTAACTTGCTCTGTCAGATGCAAGTTGACTTAAGCGATCGTGATTTTTCCGACCTCACCATTTTGCAGGCATATCTCAAGCGCGTTAATTTGCATCGAGTCAACTTTGCAGGTGCAAATTTAAGTCAGTCCGTCTTTACAGAATCCTTTAGTCCCGTACTGTCTGTAGCATTTAGCGCTGATAGAGGTTTGCTTGCAGCCGGAGATGTCAGCCACGATATTCATGTTTGGCAGGTTGGAACTCAACAACCTGTCTTAACCTTAAAAGCAGATGGTTGGGTGTGGTCGGTCGCCTTCAGCCCCAGTAATCAGATTCTTGCTAGTAGCGCGAGCCGATCGGTGTGTTTATGGGATGTGCAGACGGGACAGTGTGTGCGATCGCTGCAAGGATACGCCAGCCGAATCTTTTCGATCGCTTTCAGTCCGGATGGAACTCGACTAATTAGCGGGAGTGAAGATCAGTTAATCCGCATTTGGAATGTTGAAACCGGACAGTTGCTGCACTGCCTCAAGGGACACACCGACGAGGTGAGATCGATCACTGTTCATCCGAGTGGACAATGGTTTGCGAGTGCAGGATGCGATCGTACGATTCGCTTATGGGACATTGTGAGTGGACAATGTTTAGGTAAGACCGAAGCACAAGACGCGACACTGCATTCGATTGCGTTCAGTCCAAACGGTGAGCAGTTGATTAGTAGTAGCGATCGGGCAATTCAAATCTGGACAGTCATGCTTGCGCGATCGACAGAACCAGACCGACTGAATTACTGTTGCTCACTGTTTCTACAGCAAACCCTTCAAGGTCACACCGCACCGATCCGATCGATCGCCGTTTGTGCCAATGGCGACTATTTCGCGAGTGGTAGCAATGATCATACGATTCGCATCTGGAGCCTAAAGACAGGCGAATGCCTCCGAACGCTCTATGGACATACAAGCTGGATTTCAGCATTGTGTTTTGCGACATCTGGGGAAGAGTATTTGCTTGCAAGTGGGAGCGAAGACCAATCAATCCGGCTCTGGGATAGTCGCACCGCTGCTTGCCTACAGAGCCTTCAGGGGTACAGCAATGGCATTTGGTCGATCGCTTGCAATCCGCACCGATCGCAGTTTGTTAGCGGTGGGCAAGATCGCTTAGTTCGCTTGTGGGATAGTGTGACTGGGGAATGCTTGCGAGTCATGCGGGGTCATCAAAGCTGGGTCTGGTCAGTTGGATTTAGCTCAGATGGTAGCGTTCTCGCAAGCAGCAGCGACGATCGGACGATTCGCATCTGGAACACGAACGGAAATTGTTTAACGGTACTGCAAGGACATACCGACCAAGTTTATTCGATCGCTTTTAGCCCCGATTCGCTCTGGAAAACTCAGTCTCTGCTTGCAAGTGGCAGCTTAGATAGCACAGTGCGGCTGTGGAATGTTCATACCGGAAATTGTCTATATACCTTACAAGGGCATAGTGGTGGTGTCTGGTCAGTAGCATTTAACAGTCAAGGTACTTTACTCGCGAGTGGTAGTCTCGATCAGACGATCAGACTCTGGGATGTTAGTGCGTTATCGGGTAATCCTCCAAAATTGCTGAAAACCCTTTCAGGTCACACAAGCTGGGTTCGTAGCGTTGCCTTCAGCCCTGATGGAAGGCTACTAGCGAGTGCAAGTGCTGATGGTGTTCTGAAGTTATGGAGCGTTGAAACTGGGAAATTAGTTAAAACTGTTCAAGCACATAGTAGCGCGATTCTTTGCGTTACCTTCAGTCCTGATGGCACAACATTGTCTAGCAGTGGAATAGATGGTACCGTTCGGGTTTGGTCTTTGAAGACCAACCAAGCTTACTCAAATAGCGATGAAGATGACAAGCGTAGTTCAGTGTGGATACCCAAAGTCCTGATCGGACACGAAAGATGGGTTAGATTCCTAGCTTACTGTCCCGACCAGCCTCTTCTGATGAGTTGTAGCCAAGATGAAACAATCAAGTTGTGGCATTTACAAACAGGCGAGTGCCAGAAAACAATTAGGATTTTGCGACCTTACGAAAGCATGAACATTCAGAACATCCAGGGCTTAACGGAAGCTCAATTGACAATGCTGAAACTTCTAGGGGCAACCGAAGTTCACGATCGATCGGTTGCTAAGAGGGCGTTTGAAAAGTCGTAGTCGGTCAAATTTTATGCCAAGCGCCTCACCATAATCCGAATCATCGCCAGATAGATAAGTGTCTCTGACGTTTCGGGGAGTAGCTCATAATCCCGCACGAGGCGACGACACGACAATGCATGCTCCAGCCGTTTGTTCGTTCGACGACCCACCGCTTTTTGAGCAAGACGAAACCTTTGGTTTGCTCAGGACGCAAGACGACTTGGACAAGCCAATAGCAAACACCAATGACCCACTGCATGAAGGGTGCGCCATCAAAGCCGCCATCGACCCAAATGGTATGAAGACGAGACACAGCTTTGCCCTGTTTTCGGACTCGTTGCAGCACCGTTTTGCCGCCTTCGCGTTCTCCAGTGCTAGCGGCAGTCACAAACACGCGCAGAACCAGTCCCAGCGTATCGACCGTGAGAAATCGCTTGCGTCCTTTGATCACTTTGCCAGCATCAAAGCCCACGGCCTGATGCACACCCGCAGCACTTTTCACCGACTGACTATCCAGCACCGCTTCCGATGGACTGGGAAGCCGTTCCTGCTCAATCCGACTGCACCGATACAAACAATCATGAACGTTCACCCATGTTCCGTCTTTGCGCCAATTGCGAAAGTAGGTATAGACCGTCTGCCATGCCGGAAAGTCACCCGGTAACGCTCGCCAACGCACGCCTTCGACCAAGATGTAGAAGATCGCATTTAGGACTTCCCATAAATCGACTTCTCGCGGTCGACCGCCCGGTTTTGCTTCGGGCAGCAGATCTCTCAGCAGTTCATATTGAGCATGGCTCAGGTTACTCGGATATGATTTACTCATGTGGCTCTCTCGGTGCTGTGTTTTTTATGTATCTACAGCCTATAACCGGAGAGCTTTTTTACACCCTTGATTGTCTTTTCAAACACCCTCTTAGGCTTCTTGCTCGTTCGTTGCGGTCAGCGCAAATGGCTCGATTCTCATCCAGAGCGCGGGTTGAGTTTTCTGCAATTGGGCTTGCGTTATCTCAAACAACTGCGGTATCTAGGGCAACCGTTGCCTCAATTTCAACCATTGCCACGTCGTAGTCCGCCTGCCGCTTGTGCCTCCGAAAGTAAACGTGTTCGTTTAGAGCGGCGCATTCAGTTCTCTAAAATCACTACATTCTCATCTTGAGACTGCAAAAAGTTTTCTACATCACTAAGGATACAGATCACAACCTTCAAAAGCTCAATGAATTTTCAGCCAACTTGCAAGAAACCGCAATTCAACCATCATTTGACCTGTTGGCTGAAACTAAAGCGAACTTGAATACTGTCATTCAAAGTATTCAAAATATCGATTTTTCCTAACTACAATCATTACTCGCTAAGGTGACTTCTCAGATTTCATGCTTGCTCAAGCTGCACCGTACAGCCAAGTTTATATTTCAAAACGATGTCTTTCCATGATCGACCAGAGAAAGAGTTGGCTTATCCGCGATCGATCTCAGTCAAACCCAACCATACCCCTACAATTCCGCTCGAATCGTAAACGAGTAATCCCCGCCCGGTTCAAGCTGATAATCCTTCGCCTCAAGAAATCTTCCTAGCGGTTCCTTAATCAACGCCCGTCCCAACGAAGGCTGAATACTCAACAATCCGCGTCTAAAATGCCAGTGAAACTGCCATTCATACTCATTCGCCCTGACCTCGCCCTCAATACTGCCCTGTTGCCAGGACTGGCGGAGAATGCGGACATGGGCAGTGGTTTCTGGTAAACGTTTGCTCACAACTTATGATTTCGGCTCTACCATCCGATTGTTATAGAGACTCATCGCTTTTTCAACCCCTTGCTTCAGACTGAGTTCAACCGCATTCACCGTTAAGTCTAAAACTTCGTCGATCGCACTTTTTTCATCCGGCGCGAAAGTTCCCAATACATGAGATACCGCATCTTTCTCGTTTGCTTTGGCACTTCCGATACCAATTCGCAAACGCGGGAAATTTTGCGTTCCGAGATGCGCGATCGCAGATTTCATTCCATTTTGCCCGCCTGCCGAGCCAGACAATCGAATTCGCAATCGTCCCACAGGCAAATCCATATCGTCGTAAATCACCATCACGGATTCTGGTGGCAGTTTGTACCAGTCGATCACCGATCGAATGGATTGACCAGACAGATTCATGTAGGTTGTCGGCTTGAGCAGGCGAATTTTACCTGCTGGACTCGTGCCTTCCCCAAAGAACCCGTGGAATTTTTTGGTTTCAGATAAGCTAATTTGCCAAACTTTGGCTAAGCGATCGACGGCGAGAAATCCGACATTATGGCGGGTGTTTTCGTACTTACTGCCAGGATTTCCCAATCCGACAATCAACTGAGGAGTCACGGGTGCTTCGGGCATAAAAAACTATTCTTTCTCGATCGTTGTTGCCGTGATCGGTTCATCGGTTTCTGAAGACGTTTCCGCAGGAGCCAAGGTCGGCTTTTCTTCGAGTTTGGCTTCCATCGGCTGCGGGATCGATTCGGTTACTTTTTCCGCTTCCCGTTTGAATTCATTCTCGAATTCCTTAGAGGCATCTTGGAAACTGCGAATTGCTTTTCCCATGCTGCGTCCGACTTCGGGAAGTTTCTTCGGACCAAATACCAGCAGCGCAACCACTAGAATCAAGACCATTTCGGGTAAGCCAATTCCGAAAAAGTTCATACCAATCTCCGTAAAGGGTAGATCTCATTTTAGAGCGTCAGTCAGCGGAGTAACACGATCGTTCCTCACCGTGATCAAAAAAAATCCCGGACATCTCCGGGAAGAACGCTAACGATGGTTTGAGTCTTAACCGCCCCAATCCACATCGAAGCCGTTCAAAATCAGTTCTTGGTTATAAATTTGCAGAATAATCAGCAGAAACACCAAAAACAGCCCCATAAAAATGCCCATCAAAGGCGTAGTGCCCCATCCGGGAACGACTTTACCGTATTCTGAATTTAAAGGTTTGAGAATGTCTCCCAATCGAGTCCGCTGTGCCATAGCCCACCTTGATAGTTAGTCTCGACAAATATCTAAAATCACCCTACCACGTTAATGGCAGCAATTAGATCCGATTATTCGTCTCCTTTCCACGCTTCCATGACTTCATCGACGCTCTTTCCTAGAATTCGTGCGATCGGGATTAATTGATGACTTTCTACCTCTTCGCCGCGATAAATTTCTCGCAGTTCTGCCCGTGATAATCGATAGGAATCACAGAATTTAAGGAATTCCTCTTCGGTCAAATCGAGATCGATTTGCCGCTCCCGTAGCAGAACCGCAATCAGCGCACTTCCTTGTAACGGTCGCTCTACTTTCGATCGATATCGCTGCACTAATTCCATGACTGAATCCGACGATCCGCCTGTTCTGGCGATTAGATCGTAACAGGCATGATAGAGCGCTTTTTCAAGCAGTTCTGATTCGTTCAGGGATTTCGCGATCGCGCCCGCATATTTTGGATCACAAAATCCCACGATCGTGCCTTCATGCGAGAGTGGCACATAACTTGCTTTGGTCGAACATTCCCACGGTAAAGTCGGTTTAGCCTTTGGCATAGTGACACCACTGAACACGAAGATCTTTGTGCTTAAGATTCCCGTACTCCGAACGCATCACTCAGGCATATCAAACAAAACGGTGCTGATGTATCGTTCTGCCCAAGCTTCTCCGAATGCTTTTTCCAAAACGCGACGGGTTTTATCATTCTGTTGTTGTTGAGAACAATAGTAGCGTTGTCCGGCAAGAATCTCAGGAGTTCTTTCGGGAGTTGGATCAGTTGCGATCGCAATCTGACAATGGATTTCCAAATACGATCGAACTTGCTCTAAAAATGCCGCTTCTTCTTCTTGGCTGCCTGGACGCACGAGCAAACAGAAATCCGAGAAGATATCGCCCCATTCTGGAACGGCTCGACGCTGGACGAATTCAGTTTCAGGAATGGCTTTGAGTGCAGTTTGATAATCTTCGGGCAATTGTCGATCGCTGCTTGTCGGAGAAAGATCTGCGATCGCTAAACTAATCTGTCCAGTTTTCCCCCCCACCAAATCGGCTCCAAACATCGGTAACGCATATTCTGGACGGGGAAACATCACACAGTGCAAGATGTCGAGCGAGGTTCCAAGTTTTGCAAGTTCTAAGTGTAGTTTCCGAAATTGCGGCGACTGATAGCATCTGTTCTCAATCACCAGTTTTTCGCCTTCCATCCGTCCTTCTACGTAGCCTAAATCTTCGGGTAACTGATAAGGCGACAGGTCTAAATGCTGTTGCCAAACCCGTTCGATCATGTTGGCTAAATTGCGAATTAAGGGATGTTGCTGTTGACGAAGCGAGGTTGAAATCGAGGTCATGTTAAATCCGGGGTAAAGAACGAGGTAAGACGATGAACTTTTGCTTAAATTCCCCCACTTCATCAGGATATCAGCTTGCGACTGGCAAATTATCGAAGTTATAACGGCTCTAGAATTGGTTAAAAATATGGCAGGGCAAATCCTGGGCGATCGGTATCAAGTTGAACGAGAATTGGGCAAACACGCAGGACGTTGGACGCTGTTGGCGCACGATTTACACGCCAAAGAACGGGTTGTAGTGAAATTACTGTGTTCAGACGAAGATTTACGATCGGATGATTTGAAGCTGTTCGAGCGTGAAGTAGAAACACTGAAATCTCTGTCTCATCCGTGTATTCCAAAATACTTGGGTTATTTTCAGCATCGGCTTCCGGGGGGTCGTGCGCTGGCTTTAGTGCAAACTTATGTGGCAGGTCGATCGCTGGCGGATTGTCTGGAGCGAGGACGGACTTTTGATGAAGCCGAAGCCAGACAAATTGCCAAATCAGTGCTGTACATTCTGATCTACTTGCAAGGGCGAAATCCCTCGATCGTGCATCGTGACATCAAGCCGAGCAACATTCTGCTCGGCGATCGTAAAGTTCACCTAGTTGATTTTGGCTCTGTGAAAACGATCCTGAATCGGCAAGATGGAACCTCTGCTTTTACGCTCGTGAACACGCACGATTTCACGCCACCCGAACAGTACAGTGGACGATCGGTAACGGCATCCGATTTGTACAGTCTTGGACTCACGGTTATAACGAGCCTGACTGGGATGCAGCCTTCTCAACTGCCGCGAAAAGGCAATCGATTTGATTTAGAATCTGTAGTCGATCTGAGTCCTGCTTTTGTCGATTGGCTCTTGTGGATGACAGAAACGACGCTCGATCGACGATTACAATCTGCGATGATGGCACTCCAAGCACTGGATGCAGGACAAGTGAGAAACGCGATCGGGTCGCTTAACTAGACGAAACGGGTGAGTTGAACTCGGTAGCGGTCTTTCTTTGTGACCATGACTTCTCCGACTTCGACTCGTCCTTTTCCACGAATTGCAATCAAGTCACCAGATTTTACCGAATAGCTCGTAGAAGTCGTTTCTTTCCAGTTCACCCGAACATCTCCAGCCGAAATCATTTCCGCCATTTTGCTGCGTGACATTCCGAAACCCGCAGACGCGATCGCATCGAGTCGCATTGATGCTTCGACGGTTGTGATTTCCTTCTTCTTCGGCTCTCGGATCTTTAACTCCTCAAATGGAATCGGTTCAATTTTTACCGGAACCGATCGCACTTGGTTGAGCGACGTTTGCAGGAAATCAACCAGTTCGGGAATGACGATCGCTTGTGCGCCCCGTTCTCCGAGCACAATAATGTCTCCGACTTTTTCCCGTACAATTCCAGTTCCAAGCAGCGCTCCTAAAAAATCCCGGTGCGTGGCTTGATCAAAGAGAAAGTTTCCTGCAATATCGAGTGCTGCGAGTTCGACTTGGGAAGCATCGAGCGGAATTTCGGATCGAGCGATCGCGACTCGCTGCCGTTCTGCCTGCGGATAGCCACCCCAAGCGATTAATTGAACTTCTGTGAGGCGGGAAAACGATCGCTGGACTTCTGCCAACTCTGGCGGAGAGAGAAAGTCACTGGTCACAACTTCCCAGGTTTTGATCGCTTTTTCGGCTTGGTCGATCACTCGTGCGATCGTCTCTCGATTTTCTACGCCTTTGAGGAGGTCTTCCCTTGGTAACATAACGATTAGAGATGCAAAACTTTATTTTATCGAACTTAAAGTATGACTTAAACGGACTCCTAATTTACCAGTATTAAGGAATAGTTGGCGATGGAGAGCCGTCATCGTCCCTCAGCTAGAGGCACAACGTGATATAGAAATTAGAGAGTTTAGAGATTCCAGTCTGAACTGCAATTGACCGCTGAGAAAGAATTGAGGCATAAAAAATGAGTTATTTAGTTGCAGTATTAAGCGATCGTATTAAAGCAGAAGAAGCGTATTCGGCACTCGAAAAAGAAGGGTTGCCGATGGATAAGGTTTCGATTTTGGGACGCGGTTATAAAAGTGCAGATGAGTATGGCTTGATTGATCCGAATGAAACAGCGAGAAAACAAGTGCGATTGATGGCTTCGTGGCTAGTTCCGTTTGGATTTGTGGGCGGAGCCGCATTTAATGTGATTACTGGGTTGGATACGTTTGCTTGGGCGGGCGAAATTGGGAGTCCGCTGATTGCAGGAATTCTGGGGGGATTATCTGGATTGTTGGGTAGTGTATTTGTCGGAGGTGGCGTTGGACTAGTCGTGGGTGGCGGCGATGCACTCCCTTACCGAAATCGCTTGAATGCTGGAAAGTATTTGATTGTCGTTAACGGATCGGATACGCTGGTTCGACAGGCGACACGGAGCTTGAGAGCGTTTGATCCTGAGAGTTTGCAAGGATACGCAGAACCGGGAGTTAGTTAAGCAGGATAGGGATTTCGATCGTGAATTCCGTTCCTTTGCCAGCTTCAGAGGTGCAGGTCAAAGCACCGTGATGTTGTCCAACAATGATTTGGTAAGCGATCGATAATCCCAATCCGGTTCCTTGTCCAACAGGTTTTGTCGTGAAAAATGGGTCGAAAATTTTAGATTTAACTGACTCTGGAATCCCTTGACCGTTATCGCGAATTTTGACGATCGCGCTGGAATCGGTCGCTTCGGTGGTAATCCAAATCGTTAAAGGACGATCGCTAATGTTTTCTAAAGCATCGATCGCATTTCCGATTAGATTGAGAAACACTTGATTCAGTTGTCCCGCATAACATTCAATTTTCGGTAAAGTCTGAAAGTTTCTGACAATCTGAATTTCTCGCCGCTTTGATATATGTTTAAGTCGATGTTGCAATAAGAGCAATGTATTTTCTAAGCCTTCGTGTAGATCAACGACTTTAAGTTGAGCTTCATCAAGGCGCGAGAAATTTCGCAGACTGAGCACGATCGATTGAATACGATCGGCTCCTTCCTGCATTGACTTCAATAGCTTGGGTAAGTCGGTAGAAACAAATTCAAAATCGCAGTCTTCGAGATAATTCTGGATTTCTTCGATCGTGTCTGGAACGTGTTTTTGATAGAGCGTTACTAACTCCATTAAGTCGCTCACATAGGTGTTCGCGTGAGATAAGTTACCTGAAATGAAAGTTACTGGATTGTTAATTTCATGAGCAATTCCCGCGACCATTTGCCCCAAGCTTGACATCTTTTCAGATTGCAGCATTTGAGCTTGTGCAGTTTGTAAACTTTGCAGTGCATTCGATAGTTTCTCAGTTCGTTCATCGACTCGCAATTCGAGTTCTGCATTCGTTTGCTCTAGTGCGATAAATGATGCTCTTAGCTGCGTCACCATAGTATTGAAGGATTGAGCTAATGTTGCTAATTCTTCAATTCGCGAGAGTTGTACAGTTTGATTCAAATCACCTTGAGCGATCGCGGAAGATGCAATGTTCAACCGATCAATCGATCGAGCAATCCAACGCGCCGTAATTAGCCCTAAAGCAGTTGTGACTAAAAGCGCGATCGCACATAGTAAAATCGTTGTTTGCGTATTGCGATTAATCTGCTCAGTAAAGTCTGATTCTGGCATCGCGATCACGACTAGCCAATCTAAACCGTATTGATCACGCCAGGGATTTACTTGAACAAAAGTATTGTGATTACCAATTGACGTTTTGATCCATCTCTTTTCGCGAATTTGATTCAGATCGCCGTACTTTTTAACCAAATATTGTGTTGTTTCCCGAATTAATCGATTATTGCTATTTGATGCTTTAATCCGCCTCGGTTGATTATTTTCGACTGTGTAAGTTTTTTCACCATTAGAATTTCCAACTAAGAAGCCATCGCGTTCCAAAATAAATACTGATGCTGACGGACTCGGACGCAGTTGTTCTAGAAATGTACTGATCCGATCGAGTAAATAATCTACGCCAACAACGCCGATGATTTTTTGTCGATCGTCAAACACCGGATGACTCGCTGAAACCGCCATCACTTTGTCATCATTCCAAAAATAAATCCTTGTCCAAAGCGGCTTTCTAGCATTCACCGCATCGGTATACCAAATCTCTCGACGCGGCTCATAAGGAACTTTGAGTGTTAAATTCGTCGGCTTGCCTCGCTCGATATCGTAGCGGTAATAAGTACCAATGTGCGGAGGCTCGATGATGTCCATCTGGAGATCACTTCGATGGTCTCGATTAATGCCAATGAATCTGCCGTCTCGATCGCCAAAATTAATAAAGGCAAAATCGGGATAAGCCTGCATTTGCTCCCAAAAATAGTGTCCTAATGTCCGCAGATCACGCGGCAGAATTCCAGCTTCGAGACCTCGTGCATTGACTTGATTTACCTTGTGAGGCTTAGCGAGATAGGTATTGAGATGCTGATCGACTCGTTTACTCGACTCGCTGCCAAGCTGATTGACTAATTGTTCGATCGCCATTTGTCCATGACGAAGCGACCAATATCCAGTTAGTCCAACAGCGATAAAAATTTGTGTGACAAACGGAACGACGAGCAGATAGCTGAGAGATAGCTTTGGTAATCTGTGGAGAAGTTTCACGAGAGATATGGGGGCAAGGACACGTGACTAGAATGCCCTACATCTAGAGAAAATTTTGATTTATCTATAGGAGATTGAAAAATGCGGGCAGCGTGGTACGAGCAACTTGGTGCAGCAAAAACGGTTTTGTCGATCGGTAATCTCGATTCACCAGAATTGGGATCAGGACAGGTGCGCGTCAAAGTTTTTGCCTCTGGGATTAATCCATCTGATGTCAAACAGCGAAGTGGCTGGGGTGGCTTAACGATGCGATTTCCGCGTGTGATTCCACACAACGATGGTGCAGGTGTAATTGTCGAAGTCGGGGAAGGGGTGAGTCCCGATCGAGTGGGTGAACGAGTTTGGATCTACGAAGCGACTTTAACGCAAGGATTCGGAACAGCAGCGGAATTTGTCACAGTCGCAGGTGAAAATGCGATCGCACTTCCGGATTCGACTTCGTTTGCAGAAGGAGCTTGTCTGGGTGTGCCTGCGATGACTGCTCATCATTGTTTGTTCAAAGATGGAAGTATCGCAGGACAAACGATTTTAGTCACAGGTGGAGCCGGAGCAGTTGGAGCTTACGCGATTCAACTGGCGAAATGGGGAAAGGCTACGGTGATTACGACTGTTAGCTCTGAGAAGAAAGCTGAGATTGCTAAATCGATAGGTGCAGATCATGTCATTAACTATAAAACTGAAGATGTCAGTGCAGCGATTAAACAGATTGCGAAAGGTGTCGATCGAGTCATCGAAGTTGATTTTGCAGCAAATTTAGAAACGAATTTGAAGATTCTAAATCGTGATGGTGTGATTGCGACTTATGCAACAGATTCTAATGTGACACCACAAGTTCCAATCTATTCGCTGATTTATAAAAATCTTACTGTGCATTATGTTCTTGTGTATGCAATGTCTAAAGCTGCCCATCAACAAGCAGCAATGGATATTACAACTTGCTTGCAGGAAGGAGTTTTGAAACACCAAATTGCAGAACGATTTTCGCTCGATCAAATCGCTGAGGCACATGAACTAATGGAAAGTGGAACTGCGATCGGCAACATTATTGTTGAATTGATTCCCGATTAATCTTGAGAATTCTTGTTCAATAAGGCTTTGATAAGACGAGAAGAAACGTGAAAATTAGTCGTTTGTAACTTCGCGATCGTAGTTGGAAGATCAATTAATTTTAAGGTCGCTGCATCGTCTAGAACTCCGAGCAATCCAGTGATCCTTAGTCCTCGCGATCGTGAAATTGATCGTCCTTTTCGCTCATCGATTAAGACTAACGTTGCTTCTAACTCTTCTGCTAAAAGAATCGCAGCTTGCTCACCTCGATCTAGCTCCATCAATTCTGAATCAGAAGATTTCGTTGTGGTTGAGATTGTTAACCATTCCGGTGGGGAACTGATCCAAGCCTGAACAATATCAGGCGCATCTTGATTGGCTAATTCATCCCGTACAACATCTGGGATAAAGATTTGACCATAAAGCCGAGGTAGCAAATCAATTTGCTCAATTAGAGCCAAGTAACAAATCGGTGATGTGTCAGAAACAACTAACATTAAATTCTTAGTTGTCCTTCTTGTCGGAGTTGTCTTAAGGTTTGTCGATCGTCTTCCAGGTCCGTTTCATCATAGTGCAAAGGAGCATCTGCTTGTTTGAGGAAGGCATCAACCGCAAATCTTGATTCCAATCCTAAAATTTGACCCACTTGGGCACGAGTAATCACTTCTTCACGATATGCCTGCACTACTAAAAGTTCTAGAGCTTTACGCGGTAAATCGTTCCATCGCTGCTGAAGCTCAGTTGCGACTTCATCAGAGAGATTAATTGTGACTTGCATAGATTTGGTCCAATTGCTTCAGTTAATCTAATCATAAAAAATCGGGGCAGTTCTCACCACCCCGATCGCACTAATCAATTTCAAACATTACAGTTGAGGCACGTAGCGTTCTTTCTCAGGAACCGCCGTGTACTCTGCAACGATTTGACGGAACTCATCGCCATCGATCGTTTCTTTTTCGACCAACAGATCGACTAAGCGATCGATGACTTCACGATTTTCGCGAATGATACGACGAGTATCTTCCAAGCAATGTTCAACGATAGAACGGACTTGAGCATCGATTCGAGCCGCGATTTCCTCGGAATATTCCGATCGCGTCGTCCAACCTGCACCCAAGAACACTTCGCCTTGTTGACTTTCGAGCGACAACGGACCTAAATCAGACATCCCGTAGCGAGTTACCATCTGACGCGCCATTCCGGTGACTTGTTGAATATCACCGCCTGCACCTGTGGTGACTTCCGCATCTCCGAAGATCACTTCTTCAGCAGCACGTCCACCTAAAGCACCTTTGATTCGTGCCAGAATTTGCGATCGCGAAATCAGTCCTTGATCTTCACTCGGCATAAACCAGGTTAAACCACGAGCCTGACCACGCGGAACGAGCGTGACTTTCTGCACTGGATCGTGCTCTTTCACTAAGGTTCCAACGATCGCGTGTCCGATTTCGTGATAAGCGATCAAACGCTTGCTCTTACTATCGGTCAGCGGTGTCCCTTCCATTCCGGCAACCACGCGATCGACGGCATCATCAATTTCGAGCATTGTGATGGCATCTTTACGACGACGAGCGGTTAGGATTGCTGCTTCATTGAGCAAGTTCGCTAAGTCTGCTCCAGAGAATCCAGGAGTCCGACGAGCGATCGCTTCGAGTGAGACTTCTTCCGAAATCTTTTTGTTGCGAGCGTGAACGTTCAGAACTTCGAGGCGACCTTTGATATCGGGAACATCGACAGTAACTTGTCGATCGAAGCGACCTGGACGTAATAAAGCAGAGTCAAGCACGTCTGGGCGGTTCGTAGCCGCGATGATGATGATTCCGGTGTTACCTTCAAATCCATCCATCTCGGTTAGGAGTTGGTTCAGAGTTTGTTCCCGTTCATCATTTCCGCCACCGATACCTGCTCCACGCTGACGACCGACTGCATCAATTTCATCAATGAAGATGATACAAGGTGCATTTTCTTTCGCTTTCTTGAAGAGGTCACGGACGCGGGAAGCACCGACACCGACGAACATTTCGACGAATTCAGAGCCAGAGATCGAGAAGAACGGAACACCCGCTTCACCTGCGATCGCTTTTGCCAACAAAGTCTTACCTGTTCCCGGAGGTCCAACTAAAAGAACACCCTTGGGAATTTTTGCGCCGACTGCGGTAAAGCGTTCAGGCTTTTTCAGGAAGGTGACAACTTCTTGCAATTCTTCTTTTGCTTCTTCGATGCCTGCGACATCATCAAACAGAACGCCAGTTTTGGCTTCCATTTGAAAACGAGCGCGGGACTTACCGAAGTTCATCGCTTGTCCAGGACCGCCGGGAACGTTTCCGGAGCGGCGGAACAAGAAGAACAATCCACCCAACAAAAGAATTGGGAAAATCAAGTTTCCGAGTAGGTTCCAGACGGCTCCATCGTTGCGAATCGGATGGGAATCGAGGTTAACACCTGCTGAACGGAGACGGGTCACGAGTTCGGGAGTATTGCCAGGAAGATCGACTCGTAAGCGTTGTAGCCGATTATCCAAATCTGGATCGACTGCTTCTACGATCGCAGTTCGACCGCCATCATATAAATCAACGCTAGTAATTCGATTAGCATCCAAGTACTCCAAGAACCGTCCATAAGTCATACGGGTACTGGCAGTGTTCTGACTCGTATTTGGTGCGGTTGGAGCGATTGATCCTTGCCATAGGAAAAACCCGACGACGAGCGCGGGAATTGCCCAGAGCAGGATGGTTCTCCAAGAAGATTTCATAAACTAGCAACCTCGCGATACGGCTACAACGGTAAAGATCGATCGTTATCTAAGTATGGAGTTTCCATACGGGTTTGTACGGTGCGGTTTGGCTTAAAAATAAAGCCGGGATGAGGCGCAGGTACTTTTACGGATTCTCTATCAGGAATTTAATGAGAAGAATCTTAACTAAATTTAACAGAAATTTGGGGGTTCGGGCAATGAGAAGGTGGGGAGTGGGGAGTAGGGGGTGGGGAGTGAGTTAAATTGATCTACTCCCTACCCCCCACTCCCCACTCTTACGCACCGATCGACAAAGCCTGCTCAAACCGTTCTCGATCGAGTCCTTTCTGATTCAACAGCAACCAGGACTGAACTAAATCCGGTCCTTGAAGTGCTCCAGTTAAAGCGGCTCTGAGCGATTTCATCACCACGCCTTTCTTCAAGTTCTGCTCTTTCACGACTTGTTTAATCACGTCTTGAGTTGCAGCCTCAGTGAGCGGAGAAGGCATCGCTTCTAAGATTGCCTTAATCGCTGTTGTTGCGCCTTCTTGCTGCATGTGAGCCTTGGCATCTTCTGTAAATTCGACGGGCTGGAATAAGTAGCGCGTCATCTCGATCGCTTCATTCAGGCGGGAAAGGCTTGGAGCAACGAGCGTTGTCACTTGTTCGAGCCAAGCACGATCGCTCTTTTCATCAAACACATAGCCCGCTGATTTCCAAACAGGAATTAATAAATCAGTGGCTTCAGGAACTGGCATTGCGTGAATATACTGCCCGTTGAGCCAGTTCAATTTATCCCAGTCGAATTTGGCTCCCGCTTTATTCACACGATCGAAGCCGAATTTCTCAGCCGCTTCTGGAAGTGTGAAAATTTCGGTCATCGGTTCGGGTGGCGACCAGCCAAGAAGCGTCATGTAATTCGCGATCGCTTCCGATGTGTACCCCATATTCTTAAAATCAGAAATCGAAGTAACACCGTCTCGTTTCGACAATTTCGCGCCTGCTTGATTCAAGATGAGCGGCGTATGCCCAAATTCTGGTAGATTTGCGCCCAGAGCTTCGTAGAGTAGAATTTGCTTTGGCGTGTTACCAATGTGATCTTCGCCTCGAATCACGTGGCTGATTTGCATATCGATATCGTCAACGACCACTACAAAGTTATAGAGTGGTTGTCCGATTTCTTCACCTTCTGCGGCACGAGCAATTACCATATCGCCGCCCAAATCGCGACCTTTCCAAGTGACTGTTCCGCGAACAAGATCCGTCCAGGAAATTTCTCGATCGTCTGCGATCTTGAACCGAATCACGGGCTTTCGACCTTCAGCCAAGTAAGCCGCTTCTTGTTCTGGAGTCAAATTCCGATGGCGATTATTGTAGCGAGGCGCTTCGTTCTTGGCTTTCTGAGTTTCTCGCATCGCATCCAATTCTTCTGGCGTATCGTAAGCGCGATAAGCAAGTCCTCGATCGAGAAGTTGCTTGATCTTTTCGCGGTACAAATCCATTCGAGCGGTTTGATAAACGGGTTCTTCGTCCCAATCCAAACCCAGCCAGGTCAAACCCTCGAAAATATTCTGAGTGAATTCGGGCTTCGATCGCTCTAAATCGGTGTCTTCGATACGAAGAATGAATTTTCCACCGTGATGACGGGCAAACAGCCAGTTAAAAACCGCAGTTCTAGCCGTTCCGATGTGGAGATTCCCAGTCGGACTGGGTGCAATGCGAACGCGAACTGTCATGAGTCAAATAGGAAATTGTGCATTCCTAATTCTAATTTAGGATCTGGCTTTGATTGGCAGTTCTACCCGCACGATCGTGCCTTGTCCGAGTTCACTCTGAATCGATAGAGTTCCATTCTGAAGTTCGACGCATTGTTTGACGATCGACAATCCTAAGCCGCCTCCCGGAACCGTATCGACATTTGTGGCGCGGTGAAATGGCTCAAGAATCATCGGTAAATCTTCTTCTGGAATGCCCAAACCGCGATCGCTCACCGTGATCAAAATCTGCTGATGACTAGAGCGGACTTCTAGATCGATCGACTGCTTGGAAAATTTCAGCGCGTTGCCGACGAGATGATTCACGATCAAGCTCAGCAATTCGGGATCAAGACTGACCTGCTGATCGTCGCCTACAAATTGGAACTGAATGCGATCGTGCTGCTGAAGATCAGAAACAAGACTCGTGCAAAATCGATGTAAATCAAAACAGTCGAGTTGCGGCGCGACTTCATCTGTGCCAATTCTTCGCAGCGTCAGGGCATTCGTCAGAATCGTTGTCATCGATCGCACTGCATCCCGAATTTTTTGAAAATAGCGCGATCGACGATCTTCGGGACAATCTACTCCCAGTCGCTCTAACAGTTCAGTAGAGGTCAGAATGATCGACAACGGCGTTCTAAACTCGTGTGATGCCGTTGTGATGAAGCGCGATTTCAGTTCGAGCAATTCTTCTAGAGCTTGACTGATTTGCGCTTCTGTCTGTTGCCGCTCTGCGATCTCATGCTGCAAACGCGCGTGAATTGTGACAAGTTCTTTGGATTGCTGCTGAATTTGGTGTTCTAGATGCTGTTGATGCTGATGTTGTTGGAGTGCAATTTGGATCGCACTTTGAAGCTCGATCGGATCAATCGGTTTGATTAGATATCCGAATAGATCCGTTTGTTGAGCCGAATGGATCATTTCTGGATCAGCATAACCTGTTAAAAAAATGACTGGAATCTTCCAGCGATCGCGAATGGTATGTGCAACTTCAATTCCGTTTTGTTCACCTTTTAATCCGACATCCATTAACACTAAATCGGGTGTCGTATTTGCGACTAAAGAGAGTGCGGAATGTGCGGAATCAGCGATGCCTGTGACAGAATAATTCGCAGCTTCTAAGCGCGATTGTAAACTGAGTGCAACGACTGCTTCATCTTCAACAATAGCAATTTTTTCACCTACCATTTTTGATTCACCCACCCGTGTAGACAATCGAGATGGCGAGGCTGACAAAATCGGAAATTGAGTAACCACGTTTAACTCGTTTTATTTCAGGAACAAGGCTCATTAGGATGATGAATCAAGGTTTAGACTGAAGTGCTGAACAACACGAATTAGAAGAAGCGATGCACACCACAGTATGAAATGTAACTTCGGTAAGTGAATAAAAGGAATTTGAAAATGTTAGCAGAAAATTTACCTCAGTGCAGCAAGATCTGCAATTCTTTGAGTCCATCAATATACATCATTCTAATGCAGATTTAATCAAGTCTGTCTGCCTGAATAGGATTCTTTTCAATCTAGTTTCTGTCTCAAGTTAGCATCAATACCCACTCCGCTTTTGCTGTCTTAATCACCTCGATACGGAAGATCTGATGACAGAAATCTTGGTTAAATTTGCGATCGCAGTAACAATTAGTATTGTCTTACTTATAGATTTGTTCTACCCATCGAATGCGATCGCTATCTCGACGCAAATATAAAGGATGTTTCGGATGTCCTAATTTCGTAACCCCTAATGTGTAGATGTTTTCTGTTTGAAAAAACGGCAATACTTCGCGGTGTCGCCCTCCAAATCTGCCCCAATTGCCCCAGGCTAAAATAATCAAATTAACCCGCTCAGAAAGGGTGAACAAATAGCGATCGTTGTCTTTTCCGATCGGTTCTACTGCCTGTTTCAATAACTGCGGTGTTTTTGCCCGATACGCGAATAAGTTCACCACTTCTAAGCCGCCAAATCCCCAAGATGACGCAAACCCGATACAGCGTCGAATCGTCGGATCGTTCAACTCTGCATCGGCTTGATTGGGATTGAGCATGACAAATCCAACACGCGGCGAATTGTTCCAACTTCGCCACAGTGCATATCGATAATTGCCACTCGAATCGAAGATTGCGCCATTACCCGATCGGCATTCTTCCGGGTCGGACTGCATGGATATATTCACTCCCCGACTCTGGAAATCCTCGACGGTAAACGGCTTCTTCGGGTTTGCCCCAACCCAATTGCAAAATAATCTCGATCGCGTCGCCTTTTCCTTGATGGCTCAACGCTGCCCATTCCGATCGCTGCAAAATCCGCTCAATATCATCCGCGCCAATGAGTTGATGCAGCTTGCCGCTGTTCATGCTGAGGTAGAACTCGAATCCGATCGTTACAGAACGCCAAAAATCTACGATCGAGCTTTTCTCAGCTTTCAAAATCGTCAAATCTGATGGCAAACTAATCAACTGTTCATGAATTCGAGGACAGCGAAACGTTTTCCCTTGAATATTCAGCAGCGTCCAGACTAGACCGGAAACTTGATGTTCAATCTGATATTGATGAATCGCGCTACGGAAATCTCGGTAAGCCGTAAATCGCTGAATGCCGTCTGAATTCACAAAGCGATCGAGCAATGGGTTAATCCCAGACGGCATCGCAGCAAGATTCAAGCGTTGCCCATTCATGCAGGCTTGCCGCTCTTGTGACAGAATTTGGATCAGTTCCTCAGTGCTATAGATTTGCGGCATCTCAGGAATGGGGGCTAGGGGTCTTACTCGAAATCTTACCGAGGAATTCCTGAAGCGCGAAATTTCTCGACGTGATTCTTAAGGATTTGTTTGTGGAACCAGTTCGGAGTTAATTTCATTCACTGGGCGGCGTTTGAGGATTACGGATTCCGATCGCGGAAGGAGATCAAAGATTTTCCGAAACTCATCATCGATCGATTCATAAGGAATTGATCCCACTTCGTTCAATCGCACTTTTCCATCTTGATCAAAAATTACCGTCTGAGGCACAAAACCTTTGTAGTAATACCCTGATTCTGTCGGCTCAAACTTGTCTTTGACTGGAAGCGAATCGACTCGAATTGGCAAAATATCAATCACGCGACCATAGAACGCCTGTGTTTGCGATACCACATTTGAGAACTGTTTAGAATCGCGGCTGTCATCGGTATAGAACACGAGTAAAACTGGCTTTTTTTTATTCATCGCATCCGCCAACGTCGCTTTCGGTGGAACGAGCGAACCGTTTCCGGCATACAGCGCAAAAATTTCGCCATCATAGCGATCGTCGTCGAGACTTGCCCAAGCGGGTTGCGCGATCGTCAAACAAATCATCAACAGCGCGACAAACGCCAATACGAAACGATTCAACATAAGGGTCAGAGAAATAACGTCACTCCTTCCCATTGTGACGGATTACTGATCCAGTTTTTCGGGTTTGCGGATCGTGAATGAAATTTCTCGTGGGAATTTGGGCGTGGAAGATTGGGCAATGACTGGAGGTTCGACAGGCGGAGCTTCAGCGGGAGGGTTGACCAAGTTAAACGGAAAACCTGCACGTCGATCGAAGTTTGAAGCGATCGCGAGCAATGCACCTCCGAGAATAAAAAACGGGAGCGGCAAAGTAATTTCCTGTGCCCACTGAAAGATTTGAGACACCAAAAAAAACAGAACAAAGCATAGAATGCCAAACTGCACGGAAGAACTCATCAGATCTGTCTCACGCTACAAGCCTCTATAGTACACATGGTTTTCAAAAGATTGATGTTAGATTTGAAGCATAAGCAGTTCTTTCAAAACCCAGAAGCTGAATGTTAGACACCCTCACACTTCACCTCGATACAATTCAGCAGGTTTCTCGGTTCACAGCGGGAACGCACGATCGCACCTCTGATTGGAAGAACATAGCAGAGCAGATCGACCTGATCATTCATGATGTCGATGCAATGACTCATCTGGTTGAAGAACAGTGGGATAGCTTTTCTGACAGCCAAAAACAATCGTTCAGAGACCAATTACGGCTGATCGATTGCTCTCTCTTACTTCCCAGTGAAAATTTACCAGATCGGCTTGTTCAATCTCTTTCCAGATTTGAGCAGATTATTTCTGACAAGATTGCGAGAGATGCGATTCGTGAAGGTTGGAAAGACGCGATGACCGGAAGAACAATTCCGATCGCTGAACTGTGGGACGGATTAGATGACGAATGATGAACCGCCGACTGTCGGGGTTGTTGTTGCTTCGTCTTTTAAGCGGGAGTTGAAGGATCTGAAGAAACGTTATCCGAGTATTCGGTCTGATCTCGAACCGACAATCAAGCAGCTTGAAGAGGGAGAAACCCCAGGTGATCAGATTTCAGGAATTGGGTACACCGTCTACAAAGTTCGCATTCCGAATCGAGATGCAAAACGTGGAAAAAGTGGAGGCTATCGAGTCATCTACTACATCCCTACACCGCTAAAAGTATTGCTAGTTGCACTCTATTCAAAATCTGATCACTCAGACATTCCTGCGGACGAAGTGAAAGAATTGATTCAACAAGCGAACAAAGAATTAGAAGCTGAAAATTCTTAACTATAAAGAGATGTATTAGAAGAATGATTTCTGTTGCGAGAAGTGAACCTTTGTGGCGAATTCTCGCTGTGATGATCCTCACAGAATTGAGAATAGAACTGTAGGACACTAGACGGCTACCGATTTTTCCCAGATTTATCGATTGGAGAGTTCAAGTTATGGTGAGTCAAGTATTTGATGACCGCTACGAATCTCAGACACAAGCGATCGCACGTCAGTTATTAAGTGCAACCCGTGAGTCTCGATCGTGGTTTGCTCAGATGCGCGATCAGATGCAGTGGGATGATAAATTGCTCGGCTGGGCTATGGGCAATCCTGGGTTACGAGTGCAGTTGTTTCGCTTGATTGATTGTTTGCCGTCGCTTAAAAGTAAGCCTGAGATTGCGCGACATTTGCAGGAATATATGAGCGATCGAACGGTTGAACTTCCTGCGGCGTTGAAGAATTTGCTCAATTTCGCCAATGCGGAATCGATGCCCGGACAATTGGCGGCAACCACGCTTTCGACTGCGGTTGAGACTTTAGCGCACAAGTACATTGCGGGTGAAAACCTGAAGCAAGTTTTGAAAACGATCGAGCGTCTGAGAAAAGAGAAAATGGCGTTTACGGTCGATTTGCTTGGTGAAGCAGTGATTACTGAGGCGGAAGCACAATCTTATCTCGATCGATATTTAGATCTCATGGCGCAGTTAACCGATGCCTCGAAATCTTGGTCAAAAGTCGAGCAAATTGATCTTGCAGATGGAAAACCACTTCCGAAAGTTCAGGTTTCCGTTAAGCTCACTGCTTTCTATTCACAGTTTGATCCGCTCGATGAGGAAGGGAGTAAAGCGCGAGTTGCCGATCGAGCTAGAACTTTGTTAAGACGCGCTCAAGAACTCGGTGCAGCAGTTCACTTTGACATGGAGCAATATGCTTACAAAGATTTGACTTTGGCGACTTTGAAAGCGTTGTTGCTAGAGGAAGAGTTTCGATCGCGTGCTGATATTGGAATGACGATTCAAGGCTATCTTCGCGATAGTAAAGAGGACTTGCAAGGACTGATCGACTGGGCGAAAGAGCGCGGTACTCCGGTTACAGTTCGATTGGTCAAAGGCGCGTACTGGGATCAAGAAACAATTAAAGCGGTTCAGAAAGATTGGGAACAGCCTGTGTTTAATGATAAGGCTGAGACTGACGCGAACTATGAACAGTTGACGGAATTGCTGCTAGAGAATCATGAGGTGCTGAATGCAGCGATCGGGAGTCACAATGTGCGATCGCAAGCTCATGCGTTAGCGATCGCGAAATCTCTCAACATTCCCAAACATCGAATTGAGTTCCAAACACTCTATGGAATGGGTGATAAGTTAGCCAAAGCGATTGTTGATCAAGGCTATCGAGTGCGAGTGTATTGTCCTTATGGCGAACTGATTCCAGGAATGTCTTATCTGATTCGTCGATTGTTAGAGAACACCGCGAATAGTTCATTTTTGCGGCAGAACTTAGAAGAAAGACCGATCGATGAATTGATCGCGGCTCCGAAAGTAGAGGAACATTCAGAACTGAAGCCGTTAGATAAGTTTGAGAATGCAGCCGATACAGACTATGCGGATAGTGCAAAACGCGATCGTATTCAAGCAGCGCTCAAATCAGTGCGACAACAGTTCGGACAGACTTATTTACCGCTGATTAATGGTGAATTTGTCGAAACTGCTGACAAGCTAAAGTCTGAGAATCCTTCTCGGTTTAGTGAGACAATTGGCACGATCGGCATGATTAACATTGAACAAGCGAATCAAGCGATCGAGTCTGCTAAATCTGCTTTTCCCGCATGGCGACGCACTCCCGCTAAAGAACGCGCCCAAATTCTTCGCAAAGCTGCCAATCTGTTTGAACAACGACGCGAAGAATTGATTGCTTGGATGACTTACGAAGTAGGCAAGCCTGTGAAAGAAGGAGATGGCGAAGTTTCAGAAGCGATCGATTTCTGTAACTACTACGCTGATGAAATGGAAAGACTCGATCGAGGTGTGGACTATGATTTTCCAGGCGAAACGAATCACTATCGCTATCATCCACGCGGTATTGTTCTAGTCATTTCTCCGTGGAACTTTCCGTTAGCAATTCCTGTAGGAATGACCGTTGCAGCATTAGTCACAGGTAACTGTACATTGTTAAAACCTGCGGAAACGTCTTCGGTGATTGCTGCCAAGATTGCAGAAGTCTTGATTGAAGCAGGGATTCCTCGTGGTGTGTTCCAATTTATTCCTGGTGAAGGGCACAGTGTTGGAGCACATTTAGTGAAGCATCCTGATGTACACATGATCGTATTTACTGGATCGCAAGCGGTCGGCTGCCAAATCTACAAAGAGGCTGCAACTTTGCAACCGGGACAGAAACATCTCAAGCGAGTTGTAGCTGAAATGGGCGGTAAGAATGCTGTCATCATTGATGAAAGTGCAGATTTGGATCAAGCGGTTCAAGGTGTGGTGCAATCGGCATTTGGATATAGTGGACAGAAATGTTCGGCTTGTTCTCGTGCGATCGTACTTGAACCTGTGTACGAGACATTCTTAGCGCGATTGGTTGAAGCGACTCGATCGCTCAACATCGGAGAAGCAGAATTGCCGAGTACCAAAGTCGGTCCTGTAATTGATGGAGAAGCTCAGCAGCGGATTCGAGAATACATTGAGAAAGGACGAACAGAAGCCGAAGTTGCGATCGAGCTTCCCTCTCCTGAGGGTGGGTACTATGTGAGTCCAATCATCTTCACGAATGTTGCTCCAGATGCCAAGATTGCTCAAGAAGAGATTTTTGGTCCAGTCTTAGCAGTGATGAGAGCGAGTTCGTTCCAGGAAGCTTTGGATTTAGCGAATGGAACTCCGTATGCGTTAACAGGCGGATTGTATTCGCGGACTCCATCACATATCGAGCAAGCACAAGCAGAATTTGAAGTCGGGAACTTGTACATCAATCGGGGAATTACAGGCGCGATCGTAGCTCGTCAACCATTCGGAGGATTTAAGCTCTCTGGAGTCGGTTCTAAAGCGGGTGGAGTGGATTATCTGCTTCAGTTTCTTGAGCCGCGAGTAGTGACAGAGAATGTTCAGCGCCAGGGATTTGCACCGATCGAGGGTGCAGAGTAGGTTAGCTCTTGGGTGAGCATCTCACCTACCCAGGTTAATTCAAATCTTGGACTACTCTCAACAAGACTCTTCCTGGACGTTTTGTTCACCACTCTATCCCGCCCTCGATTGAAATCTATCCATTACGCAGAAATAGCTAGACCTGTTTTAGTGACTAGGTTTTGGCTGCAAGTTGCGCTCCTTAGTTTCAGGTAGGGCTGATTCATTCTAATCAGATGGTTTTTTCTGCTCCAATTCAGCCGTTCTGCCCTCATCCCCAACCCTTCTCCCCCTACCGTGTATACACAAGTCGATTGTAAGCTGGATGCAGTGTGAGAGGAGGTCAGCCCAATGATGGACAATCCGATATTGATTCATGCTCAAGCGCTCAAGGGCGCGGCTTTTGGGGATAAGCGCCTGGAAAAAAGGGGGCAGCATTGTACGAAGCGATGTGCCAGCATCAGTCGGTGAGTATTCGTGCGATTAGTCGCAATTGGGCAGAGCAGATGGGATACTACCGCTTTTTGAACAACGAGGAGGTGACGGCAACGGAACTTGCCCTGAGTTTGGCGCGACATTGCCAGACTCAGGTGGAAGGGCGGCATATTCTGGCAATCAGCGACAGCAGCGAAATCAACTTACAGGCTCATGTGGGACGGGTGAAGCCAGAGGACTTAGGGAGCGTGGGGAATAACGATGGATTGGGCTTTTGGCTGCATCCGACTTTAGCGGTGGATGCCGAGCGTGGATTTCCGTTAGGACTGAGTGCGGTGCAGATTTGGCATCGGGAGTTGGAGCGGCTGGTGTGAAATGTCAATTACATAGGACAGATTTTTTCATCGAAACTAGAAGCTAGATTTGCAGAAATGAGATTGCAGAAATGAGATCAAAATGAGACAGAGATGACGAGAACAGCAAGCAGCAAAGCT
>NZ_JBNXVP010000057.1:0-34894 GCF_050565645.1 Leptolyngbya sp. AN10 | reverse complement strand
TTTAGGTGGATGGACGGGCTACAGCAGTCAGCGTCCTCCAGGAATTGCAACGATACTGCGTGGACTACAGCAGTTTGACTCCTTTTTTACTGGATGGAGTTTCAATCGAGATGTGTATACACGGTAGAGTAGCTCAACAGGGGCGATCGTGTCAGGTCGCCACTTCTCCCAACAAACACAAAACAACAAAGGAAATACCATCATGACCACACTCGCTAGTCCAGAAAATGATCCGAATGACCTGAGTGATATCGAACTTCAGATCAGAATTGAAATGCTAAACGAACAGCATCGTGAAGCGATGACATTGCGAGAACGCTCGAAATTTGCTCGAAGAATCGACGAGTTGAAGACGGTTGCTAAACGAAGACGTACCGCTCGTTGTCGCGTCCAGAAGCAGCAGCTAACAGACGATCGTGAATTTCTCAACTCATGCCTTGAACTCGATTCCAGTAACTAACACACACACCGGGGATACCACCATGTCAAAGAAACATCAGAACAAACGTGGAACAGGCTACAACTCGCAGAAACAACAATCCACCCACAAAATCCCGTCGAGCTTTGCCCAGTGTGCAGAACGCTATTTCGGAACGCTTGATCCGAACAGCACGATTGCTCAACTTGCGATTGCGTCAGAGAACGATGCAGAAGTGCCCCGGCATAAGATTCAGCGGGGGATTGAGAAGCTAGAAGAGTATCGGGATGATGAGCTATTCCACGCGATGAAGGACGGAGATAGTGATCCTCAGCCATCGAAGGAAATAAAGTATCTGCTAAAGCTACTCCGTGGAGCTTTAACTGCAAAATCGGACAGTTCCTCGGTAGTGACGGTCAACCTTCCTGAAGATGCAAAATTCGCCCAGTTTGCAAGTCTCAAGGTTCCGGGTGGACGTGATCGATTCACTGCAATGCGCCTCCCCAAGCTACTTGCTGAGTTAGGTGCGGATGCCGATTCGATCGTCGTCCAGGTTCAGGATCGCTGGCAGTCATGCAACAGTAGCGATCGTGCTAGAGAAGTCGTGTTCACCGAAGCAGATTTAGCAAAAGTGTTGCGTTGGCATCTCAGAGGTTTGAGTGTAGGGGCAGCAGTAAGAAAAGTCCGTGTAGACCTCGAAATCACAGCTAACTATCTTTCCGCTTAAAGATTGCAGCGATCGTTCTTCTTTCTAGTAATCAGAAGGCGATCCGCTGCACATCTCGTAAAGCGAAAGTACAGCACAATTTCGGTACAGCCTACACTCAAAAAGCACCGATTAGTAACAACTCAGTGCTAGATAAAGCCGTAAGGCACTCTCAATCAGTACACAAGCTAACAAGGAAAAATGGCAACTAAAAAAGCAACCAAAACAATTGATCAGTCCGTTACTAAATGTCTACCCACTGCGACAAATGAACGTGCGTTATTGATGCAAATTCAAGTCGAACAAGGTAAATACGAGTTGGTTCGACTGCATCAAAAAGAATGTGCTTTCGATGCAAATAGTCTGTCTGAAATTTGCGACTACGATAGCGACGCAGATCCTTATTGGGGAAGCAAGCTTTTTGTCGATCCTTTATCGTTACGCCATGCCAAGCTCGTAATTGTTGACTTGGGCGAAATCGGTTATTTCGATTGCCAGAATCGACAAAAGTTTCAGCCGTATCCAATCCGTCGAAACTCTGAAAATCGGGTGGTGATTCCGCCAAGTCGCAAGTTTTCGTTGGATAACCGTCTTCGGAATTCTGAATGTTTTCTGCGTGACCGCATCTTTTCACCCCAGTTGAACAATTTTCCGATTGTTGGCATGAGCTTGGATTATGCCCAATACAGTACCACAACCGGAATTCGCAACCGTCCTTGTTTTGGTTTGAAAGTTCGCTGTCAGGTGTTGCTACTCGTGGGCTACGACGAGTCGATCGACCACAAGTATCACCACATTTCCTTTGAAGAATTCCCGTTTGGAATTGATGAAAGTTATTTCCAACGTGATCGGGTTGGTGAAGGCTACCGATTTGCCGAATCTTCGTTTGCTAGATAGTTCTTTTGGTTAGGGGGATCAGATTTAGCGATCGTGGATTCCCCAACCATCAACATTCAACCAAAAATAACATTCTAATCAACATCATGTATATCCTTGCTAACCGTGAATTTCCAACTTGGGTTGACGTTCAGAATGGAATTCGAGAAATTCTGTACTCTGGAGATCGGCAGATTGAAGGTGAAGAATTTGAGTTTGTCAACGAGTTCTTAAAACGCCATCCAAAGTACGATATCAAGACAGTTGACATGGTTGCTATCGAAGTTATTACGCATAGACCCAAGCCGCAATTTCCTGCATTTCCAGGTTTCTTCATCGTCCGGTCAGACGGAACAAAAGAAGACATTTCATACAAGAAATGCGTTTCTGGCAAGCGTGGTGGATACAACCATGTCAAAGACCATCTCATCGCTTACCGATGCGAGATTCAAGCCCAAATCGACAAGCAGAAAGGTAGAGGTAAAGACGTTTGTGCGTGTTGCGGATCGACCGAAAAAATTCAGATTGATCACGTCAAAGATTTCATCGTCATCGTGAACGATTTCGAGCTTTTTCAAGGAATTCAAGAACAAGTGATTGCAATGACTGACCATCCCTCGATTGTCGGGGAAAAGCGTTTTACTGATCGTGATTTCGCAGAACAATGGCAAGAATTTCACCGAGCGAATGCAACTTATCAAAAGCTGTGCGGTTACTGCAACCGCAAAAAGCCGAAAGCTGCACGATACCGCCAACCAAAACAATCGAGAAAAATTAACAACAAGTAAATCAAAATGGTGACACATAGAAGCCGTCGATCGCCGCTCCACTCACAAGCGAGATCGACGGTTATTTTTCAGGTTGGGGGATTTTCTCACCATCCCGTACCAAATCTTCCAAGTCTTCCACCGTTATTCGGACACGATCGGCGTGGAATTTAATTTGGGGTAGATACTCCCCGGTGTAGTATTTCTCCAAGTCTAGAATCACGATACGACCCACAACATTTGTCACTGTTTTCCCCTCAAATAGAGCAAGCAACTGTATCCGCTCGTATTCGGCAACTGACAGACGCATTCGGTTGATTACAAGTCTTGTGTTACTCGGATAATCCACTCCTGCTAGGGGTGATTTCGCTTCAGTCTGCAAACTTTTCGGGTCGTGGTCTATTTTTCCTCTTGCCGCTTCGAGCGTGATACCAAGCTCGTCGATCGCCGTTCGGAAGTAAGCATCGATTCTGTTCTTTTCTTCTACCAAGAATCTTTCAACCATTCCCCTGACCAAATCAGGAACACTTCGATCTAGCACTCCTGCAACTAACTTAATCTGAGTTTGTTGCGTTGACTTGAGCATTAGGTACGGAACACGAATTTCCAAAATGTATAACCTCTCTGATTGTTGTGTGTGTACTTTACTGTCCATCCTTGTTAGCTAGTGCTAGTCGAGCGGCAAAGTTTTATTTGTGTGTATAACACTAGATTATAATCGATTCTGTTGTCTTTTTTGACGTTTTTTGGTGTCTAATTCGTTTCCTTTGTGTTAGTATGAATTGCATAAGGGGGACAGAGAAAGAGCGGCAGCAAACCCCCTAGAAACAAAGGTTGCAACCGCTCATCCGAAACAATTACTCAATCGATTTTACACCATGAACATTGTTCTCGAATCAGAAAAAAGTGCTTCTAAAGTTGTCGATACGGACACTTGCTCGATCAGCTACGCTTCACTTCCTGAACCGCTCGGAGAAATCTACTATCAATGCGTTAACAACGATGGCGTACCCGACAATCACACTTTGTCTATGATGCTGCGTCATCTGGGGATTACCGAAACAAACGATCGAGAGCGTGATTTTGATGCGATTCATTGGCACTACTCCGCAGATCCAATCGTGATGCGGTTATTGTCGATTCTTTATCCAGAATTCCCGACTGAGTTTCCCGTCAACTAAAGGAATCGAACTATGTGTCGTCGTTGCCAAATTACAGGCTTTAACCAGCATTTCAACCATCACGTTCAGAACTAACAGGAAAACAACATGAAGTCAGCAAATCCCGATGATCAAGGTAAAGGTGGACAACGGAAGTCCGCAGCAGATCACAAGCAAGACTTCGATAACAATGTGCAGAACCGGGTTGACCGTGAACGCAGAGTGCAATCGCTCAAAGAACATCGTGACCGTCGCAACGCTTTATTAGCTGAAGGTCAATCAGACCCTATGAAATATATGAGAGCGTTGATGTCATCACCAACGATGTTCCCGGTGAATACGACTGCTGTTCCGGTTGTCGATTTGGATGACGCGACGATCGAGGACATGACCGATGATGATCTCGCATCATTACCGGAAGAAGAACTGAATAGCACCGAGTTAGTAGTAACGCCAGAAACCGAATTGAAGATCAACAACACAATCGAGTCACAAGCTTACTGGATGAGCTTGATTGGCTTATTGAAGGGACTTGACAGTGTGGTGGATGAGTTCTGCGATGCCACCAGTCGCGAGGAGCGCGAAAATTCCGAGATGTCCGACCGAGCGATCGAGCTTTTAGATCGCATCAAATCTAAAATTGCAAACCTCAACAACTAAAGGAACCAACAACAATGTACGCAGCACCTTTTACTACCGCACCCGTTGAAATTGATGTAGCGCTCGATATGATCATGCCCCAACTAGAAAATTTAGATCTGCTGTTGGACTCGATCATGGAACTGAATGACGAAGCCAGAGAACTTGGTATTTCCGAACAGTTCAGATTGATTTTAGGGGAGTTAGGGTACACCGATGAAAATCTTTCCTCGCTCACCGTGTCAGTCGATAAGTTGGCAGACTGCTTCTCGCGGTAGCAAATCAGTCACCAGACCGTTACGCTCCATGAAATTCAGCGTAAAATAGCCCCTAGAACATTGTTTTGGGGGCTTTTCTAATGCACAAGAACGTAACCGATGATCAAGCTGTTGATCCGGTTGAGATGTCACGATTGAACTATGAAGTGACCAAAGCCGTCGTTGATGGCACAATCAAGATCGACCGAGATTTAACGGTCGGATTGCTAAACACGATCGCCGCAATGAATCATGAAGTCTTCGCGCATCAAAATCTTGTAGAAGAACTACTTCTTGCAATCGAAAAGCTTGCCGAACTCGTGCCACCGGAAAAACATTTTGCAATCATGAGCGACTTGCATCAGCATTGTCCCCAGCTTGAGAAGTGGCAACAGGGAAAATTGTTAAACGATTTCTAAAACTATCAAGGAATTTAACTATGAATTGGGATTCATACATTGCTGATCTAATGCGACAACATGATCGAATTTCACGGTTGGAAAAGATTTCGCGAGAAGAAGAGATACGGACTCGGTACAATCCGAGTTATGCTCCACAAGCAATCCGACGAATTGATCTCGAAATACAACGAACTCAACCTGAAAACGATCGTGCAAGACGAATCTCACGAGATATTTTTGGAATTTGATCGGTTGGATTAAGGTTGACGAACGTAAGTCCCCAAAAGAAAGTCAACTGAATCGAACTAATAACCGTAGCAATCGTCGTTGCCGTAACTTTCTGCGTGGAGTGCTTGAAGCACCTAGAGTTGAACATCACGGCAACGACGATTGCTTATTGAAGAACTATCGATCGCCGCATAGCTCCAATGGTTAGAAAAGCACCTGAAGCCTAAACAAGATAGTTAACATAGGTCATTAGCATTGAACTCTGGCTGCTTTACTAATTTCCAGTCGTTAGCGTATGGGTTGCGTGGAACTGGAGTAGAAGCAGGTCGCATCTCAATTCGGGTCGGAGGTTGGACTGCTCCAATCGACCGTGAAATCTGTTGTTGCGGCAAGTTTTGTAAAGCAGTTTGTACCGCCCGTTCGATTGTTTGAATCTGTTCATGGCGTAGCTGTTCTTTGAACTCGGTGAGTTTGAGATCATACTCAGCTTTTAACTTGTCAAATGTTTGAGCATAAGCGTCTTGCATCTGCTTTAGTTCAGTTTGCAAGCGCTCTTTTTCGTGGTGTACAACCTGGAATTCCACCTCTAAAGCGCTGTACTGTTCTTCGAGGTCTTTTAGCTCATCCTCTAAGTCATTCACTGCTTTTTGAACACTTTTCTGATTGGTTTCGGAAATGCTGACGCAAGAATCATTCTGTTGCGAATCGTTTAGATTCGATTCCGCCCAACGTAGGAAGTAAAACCCCAACAAATCAGGAGGTGTAATATCGTGACTAGCGGCGGTATTCTTAATGTACATATAAACATTTTCTGCAATGCGGGGTCGCAAATCAGTTTCGCGTTTGATACAGTTACGATCTAATACACGATCGAATTCACCCGCAAATCGAAAGCCCCAGTTGAAAACGAGAATTGTCAAGTTTTCAATTGTTAGTCCCTGCTCGTCACAGTATTCGCGGATTTGCAGCTTTAATTGAAACGACATCGGAATCACAGCCCTAATCGTTTCCTGGGATTTATCGATCGAGTTCGGAATCATAACTTTTTCCCACTTGAAATCACTTGACAGCGTTGGCGTTGCCTATTACCATTATACGCTGATATCAAAGTGCCGTATCAAAACCAACTCAAAAAAAAAACCGCCCTGGTTGAGAGCGGTTTCGTGATCATTTACTGTAGTCTGCTTCTTCCGCCTCAAAACCCCAAGCTTCGAGAGAAATCGATTCTTCTTCAGCTTCAGCTTCAGGTTCCGGTTCTTTGTCGCAATCGGTTTGTACCGTGACAGTTGAAATCGGTGTTGAAATCGGTGTTGTAGCTATATTACCCTCTGCTTTGGGTGTTACTGGAGGAAAGGCAGCGCGACTGTTACCGTTCAAGGCAGCATCCAACTCTTCTTGAATTGGATATTGCGCCAACACCCGTCGAATCTGTGGACTGTTGAGTGCTTTCAAGCGGCGGTTCAAACCCATCAAGGCTTGAAAGTTTTCGACAATCAAAGCAATTTTTTCGTTCAGCGGTAGTCCTGTCCACTCGAAAGCTTCACATACTTCTTCAATACTTTGAAGTGTTGTTGCCGAAGGAATAACCTCAGCGTAGACGCGATCTAGAACGTCTTTCGCCTCAGTTTCAACCCATCCTAACGACTTGACTAGAGAATCGTTAGAACGCAGCATCGCCTTTGTAAATCGGCAGCGCGGAGCGGTATCTTTTGATTTGGTAGTTGTGGTGGCAGGTTCGGACTCATCCGTAGGAGAGGATGAGCCATCGATGTGCTTGGTTGTGTGGGTCATGGCTCGATTCCTCCCTTACGCGATTGCTGCTTCGGTAACTTCCGATTCAGCAGATGTTGGCTCGGTTACATCAGATTTACTTGCATCAGATTCCTCAGCTTTTACGGGTTCAACCTTTTTCCAATCAGGGAATTCAACTTTGTCAGCGTTGACCGATTGGACAACCGCTTGAAAGCCAGATCGTGCATTTTGCAGCACCGGATCATCAAGCACTTTCACACCTCGCTTTTCCATCATTTCGCGAGAGAACGGTAATTGCACACCTCCACCCAACCCGTAAATTGGTACTTGCACCGGGATCTTTCTGAGCATTGGTTCAACAACCTTTGTCCAGATATTATCGATCCATGCTTCCAGCGTTGATTTGTACTCTGCGGTGATGTCAACTCCGTTTAACATCAAAGCTGGAAATTCCTGATAGCTTTCTTTTTTAGTGAGCGCTAGATGTTTCGTCGCATCAGGTTCTTTCTCGTTGAAAGCTTTAGTCGTTTTGAGTTCGTCACCTTTCAATCGTACAGTGCGTTCTTTTGTCGTCATTTTCCAACTGCGAATTACTTCGCGCAATCCAGCAAGATCAACACCGTTTGCAAACTTATGCTGAATGTTTTCACCCAATAGATCAAGGAACGTGGTTACACCAAATCGCTGCACAACGGGCTTTCCAGCTTTGCCGTCCAAGAACAATCTGAGAATCGCTGTAAGATCTCCTAAATCAAGCAATAAATAGCGTGTGACAGCATCGCCAACTCTGACTTTTGAACCTTCAGGCACGATCGCTTCAAGATGAACGCGAAGATCGAGAACGTTTGCGCCTACTTGCATACGATGAACCCCTTTGGTCAGCCGCGCCATTTCACCAGGTAGAAAACCCATTTCCGGGGTGCTTGCCCCTAAAATCACTTTGTAAGTTTGGCACTTTTCTTTAGCGTGAGTGGCAATCGCGTATGCCAGGAACGGAAGCAGCATTTCGGCTTTGTACAAATCCGACTGCGACACCCGACGATGCAAGCCGAAAAACTTAGCACCTTCACCGATGATCAAGTGCTTGCCGTATGCCCAGTTCTTTTTCCAATCTGGCTGAAGGTCACGATCGCCTTCGACGTATCGTACTACGTCTTCACGAAAGTTGTCGTAGCTATCTTTCGCACGAGTCTCATCGACAACTACAAATGCTGAATCGAGAATCAGTTCGGTCACACTACCATCACTAAGAACAAGCTTTGGTAGTCCATTACCCATATCACCAAAAACGCGATAAACGGGTTGTTTTTTGAGGTTCAATTTCGACATATTTCTTGTCCTTCTGCGTGTGAATTAGAGAGAGTTAAAAGTCCGAGGATGTACCGAGTTTGGTACGGGTTTGTACCGGGTTCTCGTTTTTCCCGTACCAATATCTTAGCACTTATATATCAAATTGCCATATCAAAATACTAAAAGATTCGTTTGAGGTCATCCGCGATCTCACTTGGTAGTAAATCCACCAAATCTTGAGCTTCTAGTGTCATCAAAGGTAGATCGGCTCGGTGATCACAGTTTGAACACTGTACGAACAAGCTATCGGTTCGGGGGTTGTGCTTGACGTGAATCGAATTCTGTCGATTGCAGTCGGGACATTCCGAACCTCTGACTTGCAGCATATCGGTTAACTGACGCGCTTGCGACGATACCCCGACTGTGATGATACCTTTCGCTGCTTCAATCACGTCTGCTACGGGTTCTAGTAAATAATGCTTGTGAACGTGATAGTTTTGCTCTTTGGTGAAATCGTGTTCCGTTTGAATTTCTGGAAACTTGGTTTCGAGCCAGTGCATCTTTTTCGATTTGTTGATCTTGAGAAGAATGTCTTTGGAATTTTTGTGCATCCGGTGATCGGCGTGTCGGGTGCGGCTGTGATTTCCACCACTACACCCGCGCTTGATCTTCACGTCTTCAACATCATTTGACCAGGGATACCCCAATTGAAACCAACCACGTAACCAAGCAGCGATCGTACCCGCTCGATTCTGAAGTTGAGCCAGTCGATCATCGAAGTCAGGATGAGCGTTGAAAAGGAGTTTTGCTGTCTTACCAGATGTAGAGCGCGGTAGTTCTGTTAGCTGTCGGGCAAAGCCCAAAGTCATCACGATCTGAAACAGTCGATCAAGCGAGACTCGGTTGACCGTTATCTTATTGAGTTTTGCAAGTCCCTCTTGTAGCTGATCCTGTTCATCGTCCGTGAGTCTGAGTGTGATTTTGCGGTTCATGATTTTGGTTGGGGAATTACAAAGAAACCGCTCGACTGCGTTGAAGTGGTCGAGCGGTGGTTGTTGAAAACCACGAGCTTTTCGGTTGAACCTAAGTTAGGTCAACAAACGCAAAAACTGGTTTTTCTGAATCATCATGATCAAGCTGATCGTCTTGTTCTTGCATCAATTCCATCATGAAGCGACATTTACCAAACTCAGGATCGTGGTACTGATAGAGATAGAAATCTTTAGCACGATCGAACGGTGTTACACGATCGAGCGTCACCCATCGAATGAAAGGTTTATCGTCATTAGTGATGCTGAATTCCAGTACCAATCGCTGATCATCGGTCAGGTTGACGAAAGGGTTAGAAACGTCCTGCTGCAAAGTATAGATTTGTAGCGCGACATACTGACGCGCAGAAGCATCACTTAGACCTTTGGACTCAACAACGTGAAGTTCAAGTTTGTGAACAGGCAGATCGCGTTCAGGTGCATTGAGGTGATCAATCTTCTTCCATTGATCATTGTCGATCGTGGATAAGATTGCTTTGAAACCTCGCATCGATAGCGGTCGCACTGGACGTTTCACAGTACCAAAACCTTTGTGATTTGGTGCAACTTCGTGTGGAAGTCTCGCCAAAAACCCCGCTCGGTCGGGATAGTTGTGGAACAAGAATTCCACATCATCCAGCGTGAAGCCGTATAAATCCTTCACGACTAGATATTGACAAGCAATTTCGGAATATTCAGCACCAACATCGGTGATGATGACATCAACGAACGCTGTAAAAGAGAAATCGTCTTGAACTTGCGCGGCTGTCCAATTAACGATTTTGTCGCTGAAGTCAGGTTCAAGTAAAAGTTGATCAATCAACCCTCGAACTCTGAACTTTTCTCTAGCGCTTTCAACGGAGTAGCGCGATTCTGTACGCTCGACAAATTTATTGAGCATGATGGTGGTAGCACGATCTACCGCACCTTCAGAGCTACAAATAGCATCCAGAATCAAGTGACTAGGAAAATTGATTGCCATTTGAACGCGAATCACTTGAGCGGATTTGTTAGTGGTCTTGCGAAATTTCGTCATGTTGTTTTTCATTTGAATAGGTTAGATGTGCGAGTGGATGTCTATACCGACAAGCGCGTGTTACTGCTTGTTTTCGAGTGGTCTGAGTACCGATGCAATTAGTATAGCACTTTGATATGGCACTTTGATATACAAGGTCAATTAATGATCTGGCACTTTGATATACTGTTGTTACACGAATTTTTTTACTGGAGCTATTACCGTGAGCGTTAAAAAGACTTTGAGATTCCCAGACGAGATTGCAGATGCGGTTACAAAGTACGCTATCGATCGAAAATTTAGCTGGCAAGCGGCACAGCTTGAATTAATCACAGAATCGCTGATTGCAAAAAACTACGTAAAGCCCGAAGACCTCCCCGAACCGAGTGAGAAACGTGGTGGATACCGGGAAGGGGTTGTTAGTTATCATCGCAAAGTCAAACTATCCCGCGAGTTCACTGAAGTCCTACAAGCAGGCATTGACCCTCGTGAAGCAGGGTTTGACGTGGCGGAAGTGGCTGATGCAATGGGAGTCGGTGAAGCAGCGGTACTAGCGATGATCGCCGCTCAGTTAGGTTCTAGCACTGGTTCTAGTGCTGAAGATTCAGCATAAACAACGATCATCTTCTAATTTCCGTTGCACCAAAATGAAAACGCTCGATCCCCTGGTTCTGAATCTGAATCTGGGGATTTGTTTTTGGATAGAGTGTTAGCGATCGACGTTCGGAAGTCTGTTTCTGAATTTATGCGGTGACTTTCAAGTGGTTGAACAATATGGATGTATCGAAACATATCGTGGGGCAGCAGGAAGCCGCAGCATTCTTCTCGACTAAAAACAATGACATACAACGCCAACAGTGTTTTCTCAGTTGGAGTGTGGAGTTAGCAACGGCAATTCGGAAGCTCACCAATTCTGATGATCTGGACGCAAACATACTATTCGAGATTCTAAACTCTGTGGTAGTGGTAGCAGTCCTTGTCAGCGGTGAACACAAGCCGAAATCAATCGCTACCAATCGCTGCTGGTTAGCCCCAAGTCAACACTAACCTAGCTAAAACAGTGCAAGAATAGTGTCCATTAGTACGAACAATTACAAGGTTGATCCTCGTGTCCCGGTTTTTCTCGATTCCCGGCACACTACCACAATGAAAAACAAGTTACTGTTAGTTTGGCGTAATTTACTGCTGCGTTTCGCTATTTACTAACATTTGAAATTTGTATTTTGGGGTAAATCTAGCTGTTTCAGTGGACGTAAATCATGGACGTAGGGCTGTTTTAGTGGACGTAGACTGGACGTAAACCCCCATTTTTAGGTCGCGAGACATTGCGACACGGCAGCGTCGATCGTGATCTATAAGGACTCTGTGCCAGGTTCACACGATTTATCAAATGGAGTCACTCTCGTTGACTCAGTTGTTCGGGATGGACGTAGAGTGGACGTGCGATATAGCATCGGGTAGAAACAGTTTTCGTTTCGACGTTTTCAATTTTCTAACAGTTTGCGTTCTACGTTTTCGATAATTGATGTTAGTAAATACCCCTAAAAGTACCTAAAATTGCTCGAAAAAGCTGTAAAAAGCGTGTACCGTCCTTGTGCCGATTATGTACCGTTATTGGACAGGGTGTGGTCAGGTTTTGTGCCGGAATTGTACCATCTTTCTTAGATTCCCGGTACGAAATCAGAATTTCCCGGTACACGAGTCAAAACATGAAAATGTTCTGAATTGCGTACACTCTTCAATCAACGTAAATGTCACCAAGCGAATCGGTAACTGAAGGAATGATCGGTGATGCCTTGAAGGTTGATGAGATTCGATCGCTTTATTCTGAAGCCGAAACGTTGATGTAATAGTTGTTGATGTAGCCGTTGCCGTATCGAGACACGATCGAAATATTCATTTCGCACCGACCAACAGTACGGCAACGAAGACTACGTGGACTAACCTTCCCAATCGTTTTGTACCGCCACCGCTACTGACATCGCTACCTACACTCCAACCTCGAAAAAGATCGGTTGTAACTGATTTGATCAACACTGGCTATGGGCAGCACTCGAAACGCAGTACTCCATTCAATAAACAATGTCCAAATCAAAGCAAAAGAAACATCAACGCAGAGTAGCCACCGAACCAGTAGCGGCTCCCGTCATTCCTGAAGCAATCTCTGAGTCCGAAATAGAACTACGCCATCACTATCAACCCGAACGCCCACCATTACCAACCAAAATCTTATGAACGGGAAACCGATCGACCTTAGCCACTTGGTCAAAGAAAACGAAGTACCTGAAGTACCAGCTACCACCGTCACCGAGATCACAGCACCTTTACCGATCGTTCCGGTGGAACCTCGCGAAGTGCCCACGGTGACGACTTCAACTCCCGCTCTCAAAGTCAAAGTTCAAGCTCCACAAATCCCGAACCGCAGAAAACTATGATCCAAGTCTCAAATTTCGGTGAACTCGCTCACAGCCTTCACCAGACCATGCAAGCTGAGTTAGCAAAAAGACTCCATGCACAAGGCATCAGATTCACTCAAGTAGATCTCGATCAGTTAACGATCGACCTCTTCGCCTACTTGAGCCAAACGGCGATCGCTCAAAGATACCAAGCCCCTCTAGTGCAAGAACAATACAATCCAGCGGCGTTAAAGCACATCTCAGTCAACCCCAACTCTGCTGAAGCTAGAGCTTTGTTTGGCGCAGTTCCAGAAACCGTTGGCGTTGCGAAATTCGATATGGTGTCTCACCAAAACGCACCCGCAACGCCAGTTCAGCAGATACCCGCTTCACCAGCGAATCCGAACACGATCGCTATCGACAGTATCGAAGACCTTTGGAAGTACCGCTAGAAGCCGATACAAGCGAGGATTAGTTACAACTTCCATTCCGAGTGATAGCTAGGATCAATCTGACATCGTGCAGGTTAGAACCACTAAACTCCGAACAATTAGTCTTGTGTGTAATCGAACACCATTCCTTTATCTGGGGGGATTATGTTCAACTCCTAAACCGATCGTCATCTCCGTGGCGATCGGTTTTCTTTTGCTCAAGCTCTCTCTTTTCTTTCTCAACCACCAGCAGCATGAACGAATCCTTATTGCTTGACTTGCTTAAGCTATACAGAAAAATCGACTTCTGTAAGCTACCAGACAGCCTCAAAGACGTGGACACCCGCGCACTCAAACTTCTAGCCGAAAGATTGCACAAGCAGCGTCTAGCGCAATTTGACAGTGAATCGCACATCCTTTACATCGAGTTCCCCCCGGTTACTGGATTAAGCGATGATGCAACATTTTTATTGAATGCCGTCCGCGAGAAAGGACGCATCGATTTGTTTAATTGGATCGTTATGGGATGGTCGCAATCTCGAATGTTACAAATCGCGGACGAAGTTGTTGCGACAGGATGGGCTAGACGTGAAGGTGATAAACGCAGGTTCTTAGTGGTAGAGTTCAACACTGAAGCGATCGCTACTGCCCCAATAGAAGATCAATTCATCCAGGATTGCAAAACTCTGAAGAAAGCATTGATGCGGTCGGGCGGTTCAATCAACTTCGATAATCCACCGCATAGCTTGAGAGGATGGACGGCTGACAAATTCGAGCGCTGTGCGGTAGGACTAACCGACTCAGGATTTAAGGTCACATTAAACGTTGGATTCGGATGGGTCGCAATCCCCGGTTCAGAACCCAAGTCTGTGCAGAAAAGACAACCAATCCAAACCTCGCGCAAAGTTCGCATCAATCACGCTTCAAAACGAATTCAGGATTACGGAGCGGAATCTTTATGAGCCGAATTAATTACGTCACCGTCCTCACAGAAAATCCCAGACTGCCAGGGGAAACCTCCAGTTCAGAATCATGGTTACTCGAAGGTGCGGTCGATCGAGAGCGTGGCAAGCTGATTCTCACAGTCCCTATCGACACTGAGAAAAGTGAAGATCAGATGTCACCCCCAAGTATTGAAGTTTTGGAACCTGTCAGCGAAGAGTTCAAGTTAGCGATCGCTTCGGTAGCTCAGGACATTTCGCTTGGGTTCATCGTATGGCGCAAATTATTGCAGGATGCTACCGACGAATACTTCGGAGAAATCAGATTCGCATCGCTGCTTTTTTGCTTATCGAAATGGCGAGATTTTGTGCGTACTCAACAAGCCGAACAAGAAGCACGATCGATCCAAAACAGATTTGGAGATCCCGCCGCCACCGTAAATCCGTTTGGAATGGAATTAGGGGACTTAGGATGAGCGAAATCGCGAAATGTAAAAGATGTAACGCCAAGCTTGAAACAGCCACAGTCGAGTTTGAATTCCATTCCTGCGGGAGCATCAAAAAAAATTGGATTACGTGCTTGTGCGGATATGCCTTCGATTACCTTAGCCATCGCGAACTCGAAGAATTAGAACAAATAAACGATCGAGATTTGCGTGTAATCGCGGCTTCAAGAATGCTGATCGAGCGTGGCTTAACTCCGAAATTCAACCAACGTAGTTTGTTTTTTCCTATCCAACAAGCAAAGCCCAAGCCTGTACCCAAATCAGTCGAAGACCTGACATCCGCCAAACGTCAAGAGATTATCGATCGAGTTCGCGATACCGCGAAGGATACACTTAAAACCGAACTAGAAATTCATGGTGTCGAGTGTCAAGGCGACGACTTCAAAAAGCTTTGGTTCGAGTTGATGAAAGAAGTGATGAGCAAAATCATTTAAGTGCGATCCGTAACGTATGGAAGTTCATTTTGTTTCGAGAAGATCGCGTTTTGTCTCTATAGACACCGATCTAGAAGGTGAGATCGAGAAGCCAGCGAACACGATCGCCGCTCGATCGAATTATTCCGTTCCGAACAAGGAAAATTAAGAACCGATATCGCAAGGATGCTGAAAAAGGAGAAGCGTTGCCGAACGGTCACGAGTTGTGCATAGCACTCAGGATTCCGAATCGGCAACGCCTTTTTCTTGTGCCGCGACCAAGCTTGCCACCGAACAATATCGCTTCCCGTTCTCAAACCGTTAGTACCAACAATTTACTTGTTGTTGACGATCATTTGAGCAGCACTCGGTAGTAAATCAAATCTTTTGTAGTTCCTTGACTTCCCGGCATGATTACGAGTCTGCCACTTTGCGTTTGATCCAATTCCTACTTTCCAAACCGTATGTGTTAGTCCAGTGGTGCGGCTCTTGTATTCCCCAAAACAAACCTCTTCTTTTGGTTCGGATGCTGGCAAATCAAAGCAAAGATCTAGCAAATCGATCGTGTTCGGAAGTTGGTAATCGCCTTCTACAACTTGAGTGAGATTAAATAACCCATACGCAGCAGCATCGAGTTCGTCGGCAATCTTTTTCGCATAACGACGTTGCGAATCGACGGATAGCTTTGCAATCACTAAATTTTTTCGCTGATCCTCCGGGAAATGTCCGGGTCTAACATTCGGATCAGCAACTCGAAACTTTACAAAAGCGCAAGCCAATGCAAAATTTTGTCTTTCCTCTTCGCTCAGTTCTGGTACTTCTGGATGCGGCGTAATCCTTTTTTTATCGCTCATGGTGGCTCCTTTTGCTGCTGGTTTATCCGGTTAACTCAATTATAATCGATGTTTCAGCAAAAACTACGTTTTGGTTTTCGACTTTTTGCAACCTTTCCCCCGGTCAATCTGTCTCCTCCTCTAGCTTCAGTACGCTCAGGATAATCTTGAACTAGATCGCCACTTGCTTTCAAATCAGTGATCAACAAATTCTCGATGTACACAGAGACATTGACTCCTTTACCGCTTTGTTTTAATCGTCGGATTTTATTGTCAAGTGCATTCAATGTCTGTTCAGACAACATCAATGTCTTTTGTTTGATTGGGTTAAGTTCAGCTTCAGCCATAAATTAATTGATTGTTTACATGATGAACTACTTTTCTAATTTATCATCAAAACACTGGTTATGCTGTAAAATAAAAAATAGGCGCGGAAAGATCACCGCGCCAGTTCTAAAAAACTTAGGAGTAATGTAACAGATGAGTAACGCAACCGTCCAGCCCCAAGATACAGAATTTACCGTTGAGGAATATCTCAAACTTCCCAAAGATGTTTTTAATAAAATTTATAACCGTGTGGGAAGCAAGGGAACCCCGCTTGGTGATTTTGTACCTATCAAAAAGACCGTTCATCTTGGAACTGATAACGATCGCCTGAATGTGTTGTTAATTCACGCGATGGAAGCAGGGCTAGATTACCATCAACATCAGCAAGTGATCCAAGCGATTTCCAAAGAATTTGATATCTCAGAAATGAGTCTTCAATGCGTACATCGCAATCTGCTTGGAGAGAATATTCCAGAAAGCGAGGTGTGGGCTAATTGCAACATCGTTGCACCGAAACGCGAAAAAAAATCAGAACCTAGTTCAAAACCGACTAACGAGATCATCGAAGAAGTTTTCACCGATGTAATGGAAGGCAAAGTCGAATTTCCGTCCAACGTCATTAAAGGTAAATTTGGTGGTGACGAAAAAGAGAACACACCTTCGATTTCCCCAACTGAAACTGGAGAATACCGAGAAAATCTCGAAGCGTTGACGGAAAGTAAACAGAAGTTGAAAGACTTGGACGCTGCAAGATTTGATGACGAAAGCAAATATGATGAGATTTTTTGGCTCGGAGAAAAGTCAGTTTGGCGAAGCTTGATTGGACGAGATCGCATCTGGGCAACGTTGGAAAATCGTTATCCGTTTGCTTTGGGATACCTGATGGCTCATTTAGCAGCGATTTCGCCAAGCAACGTCGAACTGATGGTTCCTGGAACCGATGATGGACAAACCCCTAGCATCTGGTTTTTTGGGTCAGGTGAATCCGGTGTTGGTAAAGGTGCGGTCAACAAAAAAATCAAGCAATTCGTAGACGCGATGCGAAACATTAACGGTAAACGAACCTATGACGTGAAAGAACAGCAAAAAAAGCTAAAAGACGCGCTCAAACCAGCAAAAGACGGAGAACCATCAAAACCTCCGGTCACGTTTAATCTGGCATTAATCAATCGAATGCCTACGATGTTCGCGGGAGATGCAACAATCGCGGGGATTAGCAGCACTGCGGCAGCACACGAAGAATGGGCAGAGTTCAGCGAAAACAGAATCATCCCGTGTGGCATCACGATCAACCTTCCTGAAGGATCGCAGGTGTTTGATATGTTCAACCTGCTTGAACGTAAAGGTAATTCGGCAGCAACGCTCTCAGGTTGGTGGAATAACGAAATCGTCGATCGAGTACGTCAAGCCGATAGTGAATTCACTCCTATCAAGAACATCGTGTTCAATATGGCACTCACAATGACCGACAGCCAGCTTCAACAGCTAATTCAATTTGAGATGCCCCAACGAGGAAAATCACAGGTTGTAAGCGGATTTTCAGCCCGTCCTATCACAATTGCGGTACGCGAGAACTTGAAGAATTCTAAACCCGAACCCATAACAACCGAAAAAGCCAAAGCCGAAAAGCATAATCTAAATCGGATTCAAGACAGTCTCTCCACCTATCTACCGCAAGTGCAACAAGTGTTATTCAATCAAAAAACCGTTTGGTGGAATGCTGATCTCGCTGAGAAATACCCTGAAATCATCAGTCAAATCGATAAGCAAAAGTTGATTGAAGAAAATCCTGAATCAACAACCTGGAGAGCGTTCGCACGTAAACAAGAAGCGAATTTCATTCGGTGTTGCTACGGGTTCGCACTGCTTCGGGTCGTAGATGAAGCAATTCACTTCACGAAGCACCCTGAACTGATTGAGATCACAGAGATTGATGCAAATCGCGCAATGAGATTGATTCAGTTATCAATTGCAGATCGACGTTTTCAAGAATTCCAAGTAAATCAACAAAACGAAAAAATCGAACTCGATCGAGAAAGCGGACGTTCGTTAAAGCAAAATTCAGACCGTTGGTATCAAATCTTCACCAATCCCCAAAGCTTGAGTGCATGGATTGAAGAAAAGAAATCGGAAGGATGCGTTAAACCAGCAGATTTCAATCGCAAAATCAGTGGTGATGCCAGAAAGCGCTTAAAAGAAAAGTACAACATCAACGTCAACGAGGAAATCAAGAAATTCCTCGAAGCGTAATTCCGCAATCTGAAATACCACTGGCGGCAACGGTTCATCCCGAATGCCGCTTTTTTCATGCGAACTGCCCCAACAAAAAATTGTAGAGGGTTGCTGTAGAGGGTTGTAGAGGGTTGGTGCGATCTCTCTATCCCTTGCTATGACTGGAGTAGAGGGTGTAGAGGGTTGTAGAGGGTTTCATTCGTTGTTTCCAACGTAGAGGTTTAGAAAAAAATACGATACTAAATCCAATATGAGAATTATTCTTTCTTTATATATAAAAGATAATCCCCTAATGTTAGGGGTAAAACTAAGAAAAAATTATTTATACCCTCTACAACCCTCTACACCCTCTACACCTTGCTGTGATTGACGTAGAGGGTTTGCGTGAACCCTCTACAACCCTCTACAACAACCCTCTACACTTTTCTCAACGCTCATATCCGGTATCCCAACCGCTCATATCCGATAGTCGATCGTTCTAGATCGAACAGGTTTGCTCATCTTTGGGGAATTTCAATCGCAAACCTTTCTCAGCCCAGCGAAACCGTCGCTAGAACCGCTTTCAACCTTGAAAACGTCATATCAGCCAGCGAAGACGTTTAGCGGCGATCACCCCAGAAAAGGATCAGCGATCGTCGCTTCTCTCCTAACTAAAATCCCAACCTGTTCCGGGTGATGTAGTCATTCTGCAACTTCATCACCACTGCATCGGAAATGTCATCCACATACCAGGGGGAGTCAGCCCACGATCTGAGTTCACCGTGACTGTTCGCAAGTTTCTCGAAGTCTTCCTGACGCACAAATTTGTTGCCGTCTGGATCAGTGATGTATCTCACGGTCATGTTTGAACCGCCACCTCCAGATCGCTTGCTATCCCTATACGGCAACGTCGCTTCCAAGTCTTTACGACTCATTCTCGGATACGGCTCTAAATCGGGCTGTGAGCTACCGCGACTATAAAAATCAGCCATTGTACTCGCAGGTGATAAGTTGCTGTTGTAGAGCATTTGAAGTGCGGTAGCAGGAACTGTGTTTGGTTTGTTTTTGGTAAGCATTCCTGATACACCTCCTGTACCAAAGAAATTACCTCCTAAGCCCCCAAGCTTTGAAGCATCGAATGATCCTCCCTGCAAAATATTAAGCTGTGCTAGTGCTTTACGTGTACTTTCCTTCAATGAACTAGGGGTGATAGCTTTTTCGTTTTGATCAATCTGTTCGGCAAGCGTCAAAATTTTCAGCAACTCATCATCTGTAGCTCCGATTCCTCTAGCTTCGAGATAGCGGCGTAATAAGTTGAATTCATCACCTGCTTCTGAAATCTGTTCTTTTCTTCGGGCTAGTTCGCGATCTCGCTGTGCTTTGGCGTTGTCATCGGATTGTGCTTTCAAATCCTTTCTGGCGTTGACGACTGCATCGTTGGTTTTCTTTTTATCTTCCTGGAATTTTTTCAGCCTGTCAGCCGCGCCCCCTGTAAGTACGGTCTTACCTAAGTTATCCAAATTCTGCTTGTAGATGGCTTCGGCTTTTGCTTTTAGTTCGATCTGTGCTTTTGTATTTTGGGGAAGTCTGTCAAGTTGCTGACGCTGCAAATCGAGGTCTGCATACGCTTTCTGTTCTAAAGCAGTCAATGATTTTACGAATGCCGCTTCTTGCTGTCTTACTGAATTAAATTCGACTTCGACTGCTGCCAACTGTTTGCGGCGATCGCTCAACTTCCCATTCTCTTCTCGGATGTCAGCAGCGACTTTATCTAAATCCTGCTGTTTTTCGATTTTTTGTAATGAATTTAGAGGCAAGGATAAAGGCAAGCCAGTCAAACCCGGAACCAAACTTGTGAGCTTTGTCAGATTTTCAGTTGCAGTGGCTTTCGATCGTTGAGCATCTTGCAAACCCAACGGTAACAACGCCAAATCCCTGTTGTAAGCTGCTTGAGCTTTTCCGTACTGTTCTGTGCCTGTTTTCAGTTTTGTGAGGGCTACACGCTGAGTTTCGACAGAATCATACAGCTTTTTAATCGCGTCTGATGCACCGTACAACAACAACGTTTCATTCTCGTTTAATTGAACTCCAGTAGTCGTGGGTTTCGGTACAATATTGTTTTTCGGAATTGATGCCGCAACAATGTCATCCGAAAATTTGATCAACCCCGATGCTTTTGGTTGAACAATCTTACTCTTACGATCTGCGATGTCCAATGCTAACTTCAATCGCTGATTCACCAAAGTTGCAACTTTTGTTTTAGCCCCTTGTGTCAAGATTTTTGCGGTTTGTTCATTTACGATTCTGTCGAAGGCTAAGACGGCATTGTTATATCCGGGATCTCTTTTCGCCTTCAGATTTAAGACAGTGTTGAGTTGCCGCTCGATTACATTGACCGCATCTTGTTCTCTCTTAGTCAATGTGTTCATCAACGTGCGCTGTTGCTGTGATAAGCGTTGCAATTGCAATTGCTTATCGTCGATCGTTTTCTGCGCTGCTGACTGCTGTGCTGAAGATACTGAAGGTGCTGCTGCTGAAGTTGATGAGAGTGTGATTGCTTTTGGTTGCGGCACATTCTTCGATTGCTTGACAGCTACAGGCGTGGAGATTTTGTATGGCTGATTCTGTTTCGGAACAATGTTTTGGACGTTACCATACTGAACTTTGAGTTCTGTGGGCTTGTTCTGCCCCTGTAACCAAGCTGCAACCTTCGATTTACTGGCTTGATCAAAAACAACGATGCAACCTGAACTACCTGGCTTCGAGAGGCGATCAGCGTCGAAATGAATCCCGAAGTCCGATCGACCCTTGACGTTGTTGCCAGCACCCTTCAAATCAACGAACATTCCATTGATGCCGGGGTTGTCGTTTACTTGGTAGGTGTTACCGATGGCATAGCTACCGACAGGAATCGGAGCATTTGATCCGGGTAATGCGTTCCTTGAGTTGGACTGGGTGAAGACTTGCGTGTTCGGATTTCCTGAGTTCGTCAAGACTGAATCTAGAACTCTTCCGGTAGCACGATCGACTAAATCCATCTTCAGCAAATTCAAGCCTTTAGAATCCTTGCGTCCGGTATCGGTAAGCTTTAAGAACGTGCCTGTACTACCACCTCCCCCAATACCACCACTGATGACACTTGAAGCGATACTAGCGCCGATCGGTTTTGCATCACCCCCACCAGAACTAACACCTGTCGTTACTGCACTACCAATTCCAGCAGTCGATCGTGTTCCGACAACTTTGCTGTCTGTACCGACAGTGTATTTAGACTCATCGAATTGAACTTCAGGACGATCGCCACCACCACCTTTACTCGCGACACCAAAGCGATTATTTTTAATTGCATCTGCATAACGCTTGGCAACCCCAGGACTCGCTTCTAAGTGAAGATGCACTGCGTAGGCTTGTGCCCCTCCAGAACCAGTGCCACCTTGTATTCCAACCTTCTGTCCGAATTGAACTTGTTGACCGACCTTCACGCCAATCGATCGTAGATGAGCCAGCAAAATTTCTTCTTTGCCATCGTTGATCATTACAGTGTTGCCGTATCCGCCTTTGATGCCAGCGAATGTAACTCTTCCACTTACAGGGGAAGGTACTGGAGCAGCATCAGATCCCGAACTTGTCACCAAAGTCATGTCGTACACACCTTGACCCAAGCTATTTTTGGTGATTCCAGGGGTTGACGTGTTGTACGCACCGTTCATGTTGTGATGCGGTCTTAGAGTGCCAGAGTAAAGCTGTGATCCTCCTCCGGTAGTCCAGAGTTGAAATCCTCTGGTGTTTACGGCATTTGCGACACCACCCGCCATAGCACCAGCGTTCGCGGCTGTGACTTTGGCATTTTGCTGTACAAAGCTGTCAAGGCGATCGCCTTGTTTCCACTGTGAAGCTGATGTACCGGGGGCGTAATGAAAAAAGTTATCTCCTTGCTGACGAAGCTTGTCTCCGGGTAACATCGTGTGGTATTGCGTCGTACCCTTGAAATCGGTACGTGCCCCAACAAGCGATCGGGCTGCATTCACCATCTGGGGATTTGTCGCTGCTGCTAAGAAAGCATCAAGTTCTTTAGCTGCTTGTGCTTTGCTGATGCCAAGACGACTTGCAATTAAGTTAATCGCGCCTTCCCGTGAGTCGGTAGTTCCTTTCTTTACATCAAAAAACGGTTGATACTGACCCGATGCGTAGACTTGATCTTTGACAGTTGTACCAAATCCAGAAAAGTTATTTTTGGTACGATTCAGAATCGATTGAGCGACATCTACTTGTCCTTGACGCTTGCCATATCCAGCTTCAAGAATCGAAATTGCGGCTAGATTATGGAGTTCACTATTGGGGTTGGAAACAGATCCTCCGTTTCCACCTGCGTTGGTGTTGTCGTCTTTATTCAGTCCTAAAAGACCTTTTGCATAATCGAATGCGGATTTGAACTGTCCACCAAACCACGTCAAAACTGGTTTGAATGCTTCGTAAAGTCGATTTCCAAGCCAGGTAAACGTTTCGCTGACATATTTGACAACACCTTGCCATGCGTTCTGAACGTTGGTGAATACGCCACCGAACACACCTTGCAACCAGGGAAGTAACTTACTTCCAACCTGAGTGATACCGCCCCAAATGGAATTGAATACGTTCGTCCAGAAAGACGTAACGTTATCGAACAAGAATTTTACTGTGTCGGTTAGCCATTTCAGTCCTGTCCCACCAAGCCATGTGATGTTATTCCAAACCGTCGTGAATACGTTAGTCCAGAATCCGACCACACCATCAAACATGAATTTGACGGCATCTGTAAGCCACTTCAGACCCGATCCACCGATGAATTGAATTCCGTTCCAGATTGTGTTGAATACGTCCATCCAGAAGCCAGTTACCGTGTTGAAATACCACTTGAAGCCATTAATGATGAATTGACCGATCGAGCCGATCCCGTTTTGAAAGTTCGTGACCAGAGTATTAATCCATGAGCCACCTGCTGATGATGCTCCTTGTTCTACTCCGGTAGCGAGGGCTGATCCTGCTGATTGACCTGCGCTGGTTGCGGGTGCTTCTGCTGCTTGAGCCGCGCCTCCGAACAGCCAGTTTCCGATCGAACTGAACGCGCCTGTGATTCCATTCCAAATTCCGGTTCCGATGTCGATAACACCTTTTCCGACCCAACCGAAGAACCCCAAAATCTGTGTTGTTGTGTCTCTGAGTAAGTTACCAATCAAGCTGAAAAATCCAACGACAACTTCGCCAGCGAACTTGAACCCGTTACCGATCGCTGGGAAAAAATTGTTGACGTTGACGTTCATGTAATCAACGAACGGACGAATACGATCGCTTAAATTGTTTGCTGCTTGCACGATCAACCCGTTTGACCATTCGGCATAATCCGCAATCTTATTCAATACAATCGCAACACCTTCAAGTCCGGTATTAATTATCGGTAAAAGAATTTGGGCTACAGGCGTGAGAACGGCGATCGCTGCGTTTAGTCCCGACCCCAAAATACGAAACAATGGTGCTGCAATATTAAAAAGCTTTTCGGCTGTTGTTAATAGTGGGGGTAAAACTGCTGCGCTGAAACGACCGATTTGGTTGAAGAATTCATTTGCCATCGGTGCGATTCTAATCATCAAATCGCTGATTCCGTTCAGCATTTTGTAGCTGGCTTGATTCGCGATTTCTTGACCTGCTCCTGTTTCGTTTGATCGAAAGCCTGTCATGAACGCACCAACTGGATCTGCAACCTGAAGCGCTGCTCCTAGCTGTGATTTCAAGAAGTCAACTGCATTACCCCGACCATCACCCAACCCTGTAACCTTACCGTCTTTTACTTCGAGAGTTTTGTAATCGAGTTGTGGAAGTTTTGATATTGAATAATTGATGAAATCTGTAGCCTGCTTGAAAACATTTCGAGTTGAATTCACCACACCTTCTACAACACCAAAAATACCGCTGAACGTCCTGTGAATCTTGTCGAGAAGGGGCATCCATTTGTTTAGTAATCCTTCACCTTTTTCTAGATAACCGGGGATTTTCTTGGCGAAATCGATTAGCTTTCCAGTCCATGACACCAATCCCGAACCAATCTCTTCACCTGTCTTTCTTGCATTCGCTCGGAACTCTTGAGCCGATTTCAAATCAAATAAGTTCGCACCTGTGGGGGTGTTTGTCGCAACCTCGAACAGACTTGATGTGATTCCTTTGAAGATGCCGTATGCCATCTCGACAATACCAGCGATGCGAGTTACCACCGCTTCGAGTGCATTCGGTTTTTGTAGCTGCCCAGTAACACGATCGATATTTCGGGTGACATCCCCGATAATCCGGTTCGCAGTTTCGAGCAAGGGAGAAAATACTTTGGTGTTAGCGATCGCCTTCGAGACTGCATCAAAAAATCGAGTACCCGTCTCGGTAAACTTCTGCCATCCTGGTAGCTTTAACAGTTCACCGATTCCGGTACTAAGAGTTTTCGCTATCCCTGCGACTACTGGCAAAGTAGCTTGTCCAATCTGCAAACGAATTGTCTCTACAGACGACGACAAAATTTCTAGCTGACTTGCAACTCCAGCGGCTAACTTTCGATTGTTTTCATCCAGAGGATTTGCACCACGATCAATTGCTCCGTAACGTGCGTTGATCACTTCGCGATCCCTAGTTTCTCTTTCTCTAGAGACATTTGCTTTGAAGAAAATTCCTGAAGCTCTTTCTTGTAAAGCTTTTCTGAGAGATAATTCGAGGTTTTTGCTGTCTTGTGTGTTCGCGCCACCAAAAGCTTGAATCTTTTTGCGATAAGCTCCAAGCAAAATGTCTAACGTTTCTTCGATCGACTTTCCAAGCAACTGCTTTCCGTCAACGCCTAACACACCCGCCGCTTGATTTGAGCGAGAATAAAATTGCGTTAATCCCACACCTGCTGTACTAGAATCGATGCCCAATCTTCCAAGCCTGGACAGCAACTTAAGGTATTCGGTAAAGCTTGATCCGTCTCCGGTTTCAGTACGAATGTACTTAATCGACGTGGTTAAATCTTCGAGGGAGGATTTAGTTAATGTACTAGCAACGAATAACTGGTTGGTTGCTTTAGTTAATGCTTTGTCACCACGAATATCAAACGGCGAAACTGCTGACGCGACTTGAGTAGCAACCTTACCACGATCTTGTTCGTTTAAGCTTGAAGCAAGTTGCGAAATGGGTTTAAGTAGAGGTAATACATTCGATCCGGGTAGAGCCTTACTTAGTACGGAAATGATATCGGTTGCCTGCTTTGCGCTGATAATTTGATTGGGGTCGCCACCAGCGGCGATCGCTGCGTCTAGAAAGGCTTTGTTGTATTGTTCGGGTGAGCGTCCAGCTTTTTCAGCGTCCGTTGAGTTGGCGTAGGCTAACTGTGCGCTTTGCTGAGTTGAGATAGCGATTTGACTAGCCAACTTTGCGGACTGAATTGCTTCGTTGGTTGCCGCTTTGATAGTGTTGACGTAAGCATCCTTAACTGCGCTTAAACCTGATTGAACACCTTGCGTAATAGATGTGGTAATGCTGCTACCGATCGTTGCTGTAAACCCCAAGAAGACGTTTTCTAAGCCTGCTCTCAAGGGTGATGTAATGGCTGAAGTGATTGATCCGGCAACACCCGCGATTCCAGATAAGACGTTACCGAACATTCCTGCTGCGGTGAAGAGTCCACGGAAAGCACCAGAAAAAATCGAAGCTGCTCCCCTAGCAACTGCACCCACACCCGAAGTTATATTGCCAAAAACCGAACCCGCTGAAATACCCGATCTAGTTCCATTATTAAATCCAGTGTTAAATCCTGCTGCTGCTTGTCGTCCAGCGGCAGCGCTACCAGAAGTATTGATCTGGGGTAACACAGAAGCCGCACGATTAAAAGAGGATGAATATGAGCGACCGCTACGATCACCAGCCGATGCACTTTTTTTATCTAATCTCTCAAGCTTCTTTTCAATTGCGTCAGTGATGCCTAATCGAGACGTAAAGCCTTGATTGTATTGTCCAGCGTGTTTTTGTCCCGCTTTCTCAAAAGATCGCTCTGCTCGGTCTAATTGCTTGAGAAAGTTCTTGGTGTCGATTTCAACAGCGAATACAAACTTTTGGTCTTCAAGTTTCTTTCTAGCTTTTTTCAGACTTTCATCAACACCGCTGAGGTTAATACTTGAGTCGAAATAGACACTTCCTAACTTAATACTTGAAGCCACGATCGTATTGTCCCTAAAACAAGTGTGTATTTATGTTCTACAGTGACTTAAAAGAGATAGTTTCCGGTAATTTTAGGGGCTAACTGTATTGCTTTCGGTCACTACAAATAAGTAGCAAATCGGTAACGAATCAGAATTTTCCTGTTAAACACTTCGTTGTCTTTATCGACATTTTTGATTGTGTAAAAACGCAGATAAATTTATAAAGCGTGTGTATAGTTTGAAACTATGCAAACGAGATTTGCGTCAACATAACCACACACGCGCTAACAGAAAAGGAACTACAAAAATGTCCAGAAAACACGGTGTCGAGTTCTATGAAATCAAACTTCTCGAAGGTCTAAATCGTAAAGTTCAATGTCTAACTACACCATTACAGTTGAGTGTCAAAGGTGTTGACGGTAAAGCGCAATTTCGCTGTTTATTCGATGATTGTCCTCATTTTATTAAAGAAGGCAAACGTTACGAATGGGAAACGACATTTTACAGCGTTTACGGAAAAAGACCGACTGGTTGTAAAAAATGCAAACCGATGAGGTTCGCGCAATCTCTTAAGAAATCGGTTGAAGAGTATGAAAAGCTTCGGGAAGAAACGCTTGCTCGAAATGTCTTGTGTCTAAGTTCAGCGTTGGAAATGAATCAAGGAACAGTTGACACAAAACATAGCTTCCGTTGCATGACTCAAGATTGTCCTTTTTTTGAAACTAATGGTTTCTCCTATGAATGGAAAACGACTTTGGATGCTGTCTTCGGAAAAAGAAAAAGTGGTTGTAAATATTGCAGTATTCGTAAACGAGCAGATAGCGATCGATTAAGCGAAGGAGAATATGTAGTTCGACAGAAGCAAGCGCTAAAACGCGGTGTCATTTCGTTGACTTCACCTTTGGAAATGTCGAAGAATGACGTTAACACCAAATATAGATTTGAATGTGCGTTAGTGGAGTGTGGCAACACTTGGGATTCAACCCCGAATCATATTTTCAATGCTGAAACTGGATGTCCTTCTTGTGCAGATCGTATCAGAGGTGAAAATAACAAACTACCTGTATCCGAATACGAGAAGTTAATTGAAGAGGCACTTACAAGAAATTTCAAATGTCTGGACAGTGCTGAAGAAATGCGAGATAAAGGAACCAATGACAACACACATTGGTTTCAATGTTTGCTTCCTGAATGTCAATACAAGTGGACTGCCGCTATTGGTAACGTATTTCGAGGAAAAAACAAAACGGGATGTCCAGAATGCGGAGGAACCAATAAAAAATCAGTGAATTGGTACGAACAAAAACAACAAGAAGCGTTAGAACGGGGAATTCTTTGCTTGACTGATCCGTTAACAATGTCTGAAGGTACTCTTAATTCGGAGTACAAGTTTCAACACATCGCTAACGGATGCAATCACATTTGGGATTCAAAACCAAATCGTGTTTTAACTGAAAGAATGTCGGGATGTCCCAAGTGCGCCCCTAATGCAAAAAAAGATTTTGAATGGTATGAGGAGCAGCAATCTAAAGCGTTATTGAGAAATATTCGTTCACTCAGTACACCATTGGAAATGAGTATCGGTAACACTGCATCGAAGTATTGGTTCCAATGTCTTAATGAGTGCTGCGAAAATGAGTGGTACGCATCGGTCGAATGCGTATTTGGTAGTCGTCAAACTGGTTGTGAACCTTGCAATCGGAAAGAAGGACAAAAAGCGATCAAAAAAACTGAAATTGAATACGAAGTGTACCAGCACGAATCACTATCACGACAGATTCGTTCTCTCAGCACACCGTTGGAAATGAGTAACGGAAGAATGGACAGTGAACACAAATTTGAATGCTTAAAAGAAGGATGTGGTTATCAATGGGATTGCACACCGGAAAGAATTTTCGGAGGTAAGAAAACTGGATGTCCGAATTGCTATCAACGTAGAATTTGGTCTGATAGATATTCAGATAGTCCGTATTCAGCTATTCATAAACGATGTTCTTTTTCGGTTGATGACTTGAAACGGTTCGGGAGGTTTGATATCAAAGCGATTAAATCTAAGTTCAATCAAAGAGATGCGTTATCGAAAATCACCGGAGAAACATACGTTGTTGATCATCTTGTTCCGGTTGCATGGATCGATGATGAAAACATTGATGAAGTTCGCGCAATATGGAAAAACGAAAATCTTCGTGCAATTCATTGGAAACAAAATCAAGAAAAACGTGATCGTCTCACCGACGAATCCTTGCACGAAATCATCCTCAACCAAGAGCTTTTCAGAATCTACCAAATCGCCTCAAGAAAGCCGCTAGATGTGATTTTACGAGTGGATGCCTACATCACGAATTTGGTCGGGCTTAACGACCGGAACGTGTTTCTCAAGCTGTATCCGAACCTGGCGTATCTAGCTGACGAGTACGATCGGATGTACAAGCAATTTCATGTAGCCGCTTAGTTTTTCCCTTCAACAACTGTTATTTCCCCGGTGCATGACGGAGTGCTGGGGATTTTTGTGGTCAATTTGATTCTGACGAGTTATGTTTTTCGATTGCGAGAGTGTGTCTTGCCATGATCACCGCTTCAATCGTCGTATTGTGTCGCTTCGCGATTGCGGCAGCATCAATTAGAAACTGATCGATGTCTTCTGTGGTCTTAGTTGTCGGTTTATGTTTCTGCCAATTCGCCCAATCGAATGTTCCTGACGAAACTTGTCGTCGAAGCTCATGTGATTTGGCTTCGGCTTGCTTGATGCCTTCGGAGTTAGCTGGAATTCCAAGAGATACTCTATAGCGCATAACTCCGTTTCCGCCATGTTCGGGCTTCTTCGGCAACGTCGATCGTAAGACAAGTTTCTTGCCAACGATTTCGACTGCGACCGCTACTCCAGCCTCTCGCAGTCGGATGTTTAACTTTTCGACCGCACTCTCCACATTGAACTTACGCATGACTGAAAGAAAATTATCTGCTCGATATCATAATTCTCAGGCATCGCAACCAAAAAAGAAACATAGTGCAATTCGATTAGCGATGTCTTTAGAGACACTTTATCGGTCAATTTTGTACAGATGAAAGACAACACTTTGTTCAATACAATCGAAATGAATTTGATCGCACTCGGATGATCTTGTGGCAATCTTGTCTGGTACTAAAACGCACCAAAACGCACTAGCAATGCTCACGCCTCACACACCCGAATCAGAGCTACCAAATTCGATCGAAATCCTGCAACAAGCAATCGAACTGCTACAAGAAACCAAATCATTACTACACCGCATCGAAACCGAGTACCTTCAACCTCAACCCGGACAAACCGGAGAATGGGTTGATAAGCATCAGGCATCGAAGTTGCTAGGGGTTCACTGGCAAACGTTGTACAAGTGGACGAAAGACGATCGTAAAGGACTGATGGAAGGCGTTCACTGGACTAACAATGGCTATGAGGTTCTTTACCATCGCGAACTATTGGCAGACTGGTACAGGAATCGTCACGATCCATCGGCTCACTTGCGGCTAGTCGAGAGTTATCAGCGATCAAGAGCGGCATCAACACGATCGAAACAACCGCGAAAACGGAGTGCTTAATCATCGAGAATGTCAGGCATTCTGATTTCGCCCACATCGTCAAGATAGTACTGTTTCAACACTTTGGGGTCATGCCGAGTCAGACGTGCAGTTTCTTCAACACTCAACCCCGAACCATAAACTGCATGACTGACAAATGTTTTTCTTGATGTATAAGGCTTGCGATACTCAATATTTAGCTTGCCTAAGATTGTCTTCCACGCTCTAGCCGCAAAATCTTTTTGATTGATATGTTTGCCTCTAGGACTCGGAAACACTAACCCTTCCGGGTCAAAGTTCGGAGGTCTGCGTTTGAGCAAAATTTCCTGTATTCGGGGTGGAATCGGAACATGAGCGGCATTATTCGCCTTTGTCGCTTTGCGCTTGCCCCTGACAGTGACGGATTCTCCGATCCACACAACCGAACAGTCTTCGTTGAGATGCTTCCACTTCAACGCATTGATTTCGCCTGTCCTGGTTCCGATCGACAATAACGTTTCGACGTAATCTGCATAAAAAGCGTAATCAGCATCAGTTCTGAACGCTACGATAATCTGCTTAATTTCATCTTTCGTAAACGGCTTTGCGCCTTGTGAGGGTGCGACTTTAATCCGCTTGTGAATCGTTGTCCAGGGGTTAGACGTAGCTGTATCTCCGACAACCAGTTTCTTCTCGATCCCCCACGTCCAACACGCCTTCAACATCGCCATTCTTTCTCGTAACGTGATGGGTTGGATGTGTTCGGCTAGATAGTCGCGAAATTCTGCTGCCCTGTTTTCTGTGACCGATGACACGATTGCATTTTTGAAGAAAGTTTTCAGATGATTGTGCAGTGATCGGTACTTAAATAAAGTATCTTCGTAGACTTTTTCGACGTTGGCTTTGTAATCGATGAATTTCTCGAATAAATCCACCACCTTCAATGTTGAACTACCCCGTGTGGATTTGCCAGCATATTTTTCCAGTGAGGGATCAAAATGGCGATTGAACAAATCCGACTCAATCTCCTTCGCCTTCGATTCTGCAAGTTTGCGATTTGTTAAGGTATCGGGTAATCCCAAGGCTAATTGAAATCGCTTGCCAGTGCCTCCAAGCGATTTTGCCCATGACCATCTGAGTCTGAGGCGATCGTCAATCGATTCTACTTTCACGCTACATTCGGGTTCTCTCTGCCAGCGACGCTCTCCTCTCGGATCGCTTCTCGATCGCCGTTTGGGTTTTTCTTCGGGGCTGTCGTCTGGGGGGCTGTTCGTATGTGAAGACATGGTGCGAAGTGGAAATTGGAGTGTGGGGGTGGATCTTCGCACCAGTTTCGCACCAGTAAACCTACCAAATCAAGTGAAATCGTACCAGCTTCGTACCAAGTGATGCACCAACAACCGTGATTCTATCGAAAAAGAGAAAGGGCTGAAAGCCTTAGCCTTCAACCCTTTCATCTAATCGGAGCGGCGGGATTTGAACCCACGACCCCTACTACCCCAAAGTAGTGCGCTACCAAGCTGCGCTACGCCCCGACGCGCTTCCTGGTCAACCTCGATCGAGATTCCAGTCAGCTAATACCACTTATTTAGAAGTCTAAAACTGGCTCTACCGCTTTTTGCGACCAGTTTCTTCGCCCCATTTCCGTGGTAGATCAAATCGTATCACAAATTGTCGGAAGAGATCACGCAATTCATTTCAAATTCATTCTGCCAGCATCCCAAGGATTCGCAGCAGAGAAAAACAGAGGGTAAATCGATCACTTCTTTTCCGATCGCGCAATTCCCGTCGAATGGTTGCGTGTTTTATCAGGCTCTACAACGTTTGGAGTGGAACAGGATGAGTTGGGGGAGGAAAAGCTGCATCTAAAATGGTTAGTTCTTCTGGACTCAGTTTGAGGTCCAAGGCAGCGCGATTTTGCTCGATATGCTCGATTCGACTGGCTTTTGGAATGACGATGACGTTTTCTTGATGCAGTAACCAGGCGATCGCAATTTGCGCGATCGTCACTCCACGAGTTTGAGCCATGTCTTGTAATCGTCGATCGCTTAGTAATCGTCCTTGCTCGATCGGGGAATATGCCATCACCGGAATTCGCCGCTGACAACACCAGGGTAAGAGATCCAATTCAATGCCGCGTCGAGTCAGATTGTAAAGGACTTGATTCGTGACGATCCGAGTTCCACCTTTGAGTAAAGAGGCTTCCTGCACATCTTCCGAATCAAAATTACTCACACCATAGCTACGAATTTTGCCTGCTTGTTGCAGCGTTTGAAAAGCTTCTAATGTTTCTGCTAATGGGATAGAGCCTCGCCAGTGTAGTAGGTAAAGATCGAGGTAATTTGTGTTAAGCCGTTTTAAACTTCGTTCACAAGCCGCGATCGCGCCTCGTTTTGAGGCATTGTGGGGATAGACTTTGCTGACTAAAAACACTTCTGTGCGGCGATGAGCGATCGCTTGAGCAATCACTTTTTCTGATCCTCCTTCCCCATACATTTCGGCAGTATCAATTAGGGATAGTCCTAGATCCAGCCCGTGACGCAGAGCAGCAACTTCAGTCGCAAAATCGTGATCCTTTTCGCCCATTTGCCAAGTGCCCATGCCGAGAACCGGAATCGTTTGTCCAGAGAGAAGGTTTAGAGTTCGCATTATCAGGGTATTCAAGCATCGAGATTCACCCTAGCAAAGTCGCTGATTTACAGAGTCGCCCTGAAGTGAGAAATCAAAACTAGGTGAGTGGTGAAAATTGCACCTATCTTTAGAAAGCCCGAAATTTCTCTAGCATTCTCAGCATTCGCCCAACCTACAATCTTGAGATAGGCATCTTCGATTCGTGCAGAAGACTTATTGTTGAATCTGTTCTTTGAAGTTCTGAGTAGTGAGCATTCGTAGAAGATCTTTTCGGGTGAAGGGCTTTTGTAAAACTCCCTCAAAGCCAAGATTTTTCGCTTGGGCTACGAGTTCGGTTGCAGTGAGACCACTCATCGCGATCGCACAAAGCTCCGGGTTAAATCGACGCAACAAGGGTAAAGTCACAAACCCGTCTAAGGTTGGCATCATTAAATCCATTAACACACATCGAATCTTTTGCTGATGTTGAGCCATTAATGCAACGGCTTCAATACCATCCTGAGCAATTAGAACCTGATAATCTTGGGCAATTAGCGTTTCTCTCATGGTTTCACAGATTGCTACTTCATCATCCACAATCAGAATTAATTGTTGCTGACCCGATCGAAGTTCTATTTCTTCATCGATCGTTGGTGCAATGGTACGACTCGCAGGCAGAAAAATTCTAAATTGACTGCCTTTGTTGACTTCACTTTGAACATCAACAAATCCACCATGACTTTTCACAATGCCTAGCAGCGCAGAGAGTCCTAGACCTGTCCCTTTGCCGACTTCTTCGGTGGTGAAGAATGGATCAAAAATACGATGGAGATGTTCGGGTGCAATCCCCATTCCTGTATCTGCAACGGTCACAAGGATATAAGCACCCACCTTTGCATCTAAGTGCATTCGCGCATATTGTTTATCGATCGAGAAGTTTTCAGCTTTGAGTGTTAATGTTCCGCCTTGAGGCATTGCATCGCGAGCATTCACACAGAGATTCATCAGCACTTGGTGGAGTTGAGTTGCATCCCCGGAAATTAGCCAAAGGTTTGGATCGATGTTGGTGGTAATGTTGATCGACTTTGGTAATGTTTGCTCGATGATTTGTTTGACTTCGAGTAGTAGATGATTCAACTGTAAAGCGATCCGTCGCCCTTCTACACCACGAGCAAAGGTTAGGATCTGTTTGATTAAATCGGCTCCTCGGCGGGCACTCGCTTCAGCCGTTTTTAGTAAATGGCGATTTTGATCACTTAGCTCAGGAATTTTGAGCGGTAGTAACTGTAGTACTGCAAGAATCGGCGTAAGAATATTGTTCAAATCATGAGCAATTCCTCCTGCCAATGTACCTAAGCTTTCAAGTCGCTGCGCTCTGAGGAATTGAGCTTCAAGTTGTTTTTTCTCGGTGATATCCATGTGAATACCGAGCATTCGGAACGGTCGATCGCTATCAAAGAATAAACTACTTTGAACTGCGATCCAATGAGTGCTACCACTGCTGTGTAGAATCCGAAACTCAGTCTCCAATCCATGTTTATTGTCGATCGCATGTTGAAGTTCTTGCTCGATGCGGCTGCGATCGTCTGGATGCAGGGTTTGAATCCAATCATCGTAATGTCCGTCAAAGCTACCCGGTGCGAGTCCGTAAAGTGCTTCTACTTCGGCTGTCCAAGACACTGTATTTGTTTGCACATTCCATTCAAAAGTTCCGGTTTTCCCTGCTTTTTGAGCAAGTTCTAGTCGCTCTTGAATTTTCTGAGCGCGATCGATTTCTTCTTGAAGTCGTCGATTCGCCGTTTCAAGATCGATCGTGCGTTCTCGGATTCGCTCTTCTAACCCAAGTTGCGGGTTAGGCAAGCCAGAGAAGCATTGTATGGATGAGCGCAGAGAAACGGCGCAGCCATCGCTGCGCTTCTGCTCTACTAAGTGGCTCTGTACGTGCTAGGAAATGAAAGCAGAG
>NZ_JBNXVP010000056.1:0-34960 GCF_050565645.1 Leptolyngbya sp. AN10 | reverse complement strand
CCAATGATGCCGTCAAACTTGCGGGTCGGGGTCAACGTTTTCGACTCACTGAAGGGGCTTTTGACTCTTTTACCCTACCGCGTTCTCATGGCTTTGGATAGTCAAAAGTCATAATGAGAATTGCTGCTCAGCTAACCAATATTTTGCCAAAAGTCCTCGATTGCATATAATAGAGGACTGTGACAAATCCTAATCTACAGAATCGGAGATCAACTCATGGCACGTCGATGTCAACTCACGGGCAAGAAAGCCAATAATGCAATGGCAGTGTCTCACTCGCACCGCCGCACCAAGAAACTCCAGGAAGTCAACCTCCAAGTCAAGCGCATTTGGTGGGAAGGTGGCAAACGCTTTGTCAAACTGCGTCTCTCGACCAAAGCGATCAAAACCTTAGAGCACAAGAGCCTTGAAGCTTTTGCGAAAGAAGCAGGCATCGATCTCAGCCGCCTCTAACTTCCGTTCACAATTCAGTAGACAGCGTTTTCACACTGCAAGAATTGATTCTCCGATCGCTTAGGTGGTTCGGCAGGCTGTCTACACTTTATAAAACTGGGGTAAGCCATCTAACAGCTTCACCCCAGTTTTGTTTATCTCAACAAAAATTTCCATCCTTGATCGTGTTCTTCTCCCAGATGGGCAATATACCTGCATTACACCTTCTCCAGATTTTCTCGGTTCCAAACCCTCAAATTCTTGACGAAGCCGTAACTTTCCCAGAAACCCCTGAGATCAGATCGCGTCTTCCGTATCTTACCGAGTCATTTTCTGACTCCTCCCGATCACAAGCGCGTGTCTTCTCGGATGACCCTGCCTTCAATCGTGAAGACAGTAGAAGAAGCAACCCAGCGAAGATAGAGTTTTGATGAACTTCAGAATCTCTATCTTGACCATTCCACGGGCAAAGATCGGACGATATCTAGTAATAGGTTTCGTCGATTTATCATTAGTTGCCCCTGCGAATGCTCCTTTGCGATCGTGAATCCCCTTCCGATCGAATCTCGCACGATCGTCACTTTTGTTTCTGCCAACTCAGCAGCTATGTCAAATCGCAAACTCTCAATCCAGGGCTTCTTCCAAAAACTCGGAAGACTCTACCGCAAGATCAAAAAATCCTTTGTCACCAGGGTTCTTCGCTATGCGCTGTTCTATCAACGTCGCGGCAAACTCTCAACCGCAGGCTTCATCTTGCCGACCACAGTTCTGCTGATTTTGGTCGTAGTGCTGACGGTCGGCGCACTCACCTTCCGAGCGTACAACCGAAACATCCAAGTGATTGGCGAAGCGCAACAGCGAGTAATCTACAACGCTGCCACCCCTGCCATCGATCGCGCTCGCTCTAAACTAGAATTCCTATTCGATCCCACCAAAGATACTCGCTTACCCAGTGGTGTCCCGTCACAAGACATCCTAGAAGCGATGCTGCTCAACAACGGTGCAACTCGGAGTGGTGGAACCTTTGCACAACTGCCTTATAAAGATGCACAGGGCAATCAAACCGATGCCTACACATTTCCAGACGAGAGCCGGGTTGACCTCAACAAAGATGGCAATCCCAGAAATGACAACGCTTGGTATTTCCGCACCGACACAAACGGCAACGGCTCGATCGACAATCAAGATTCCACGGTTGTCTACTCGATCGTGCTCAATACTCCACGTCCAACCGCAGCGAATCGCGCTAACAACACCCCAGCACAGTCGATTGCAACAAGACTGTTGGCTCTCAGTGAGGAAGACAAAGCCAATAATAGATGGGTCAGACAAGCTCCACTGAGTGTGGATGGTGCTTTAGGCTGTGCAACAAACGCCGCTGGTGGCAATTCAGGTCCAGAGGGCTGGTTTGAAGACAAAAATTCAACTGCAATCTTAAGAAAAAACTTCCAGGTCGATGCACTGGTGATTCCTGGTAGTCCAAATGGCACGAAAGCAACTCTGGAATTCACTCAAGACCGCCAGATCGATCGAGGCAACAAATGGGGAGCTTGGTTCCGCCACGATCTAGAAATCTATCCAGGTCGCTCCTTCAACTGGAATGGAGCTATGCACACCGAAGGCAGCTTAATCCTCGGTGACAAAAATGTTAGAGCCTACTTGATTAGCTCCACAAGCTCATGTTTGTATCCGCCCCCTTCCAATTCCGAGATTACGGTCACAAATATCGATCGCGGCACTGCAACGACAAACTTACTCGGTCTGGTCGCAGCGGGAAATGTAAAAAATCAGAATGCAGAGTCAGATAAGCACAGTGCTGTCATCGATCTCCATGGCAGTACTCCTTCGACCGTCAATCTGACTCCAGACAACGACTCCAGTGCTGCCTCCAATCCATTTGCAATCACAATCGACCCAGAAACGATTTTGCTGGAAAACGGTTACACAACTGTTCCACGTATCGGAACCGCAGCAAACAGCGATCGCAACAACCGAGGCGCTAACTTAGATACTGCAAACCGAGAACTGCAAGCATTTGGTAAGAATCAGAGTCGTCCACAGCGAATTGACGTAAATCCTGCACCTGCTCCGTATGTGGATGACTTGTATCGTGCAGATGATTTGTGGGGACCGAAACCTAAGTACAGCGATAAAGAGGGGGGAACTGTTCCTACTGCCGACTTCGGCAAACCGATTCCTTCGAGCAGTACCGAACTAATCAACAATAACGTTCCGCCAGAAGATACCGAGGCTGCGGGTGTCGGCTTAGATGGCTACTGGGAGCGACGTGCACGAGTCAGAGGATTGAGACTACTTGTGGGTCAACGCCTAGAACTCGGCAATCTCTTTACCTGGTATGCTCCAACTAGAAGCAGCGCCACAGATAATTATGTTGGCTACTCTGGCACTGCCGCCTCGTCGCTTGACCAAGACACCTACGAGTATGAAGGCGATCCCCTTTATCCCCCAACAGTCAAACCTTATCCCACCGCTTCGGCAACAGAGCGTCTGTCTCACGTTGATCTCCAGCGCCGAACTCTGAGAGATAACCTCTCTGCGGTTCAGAGTACAGCAGTCTATCATGCGTCTGCGGATGACCAGAAAGATTATCCGATCGCGTGTCTTGCTACGACTTCGCACCCTGGCACACTCTGGACACTACGACAAGCGATTACTTTCCGTCCATTCGAGTTCTCAGGAACAAATAGCGCTGGAACGATCAACTCTACCTCTCTGTTAACTAACTTCTTCACAGGTACGGGTACAAATGGCTGGGAGTTTGAGCCTCCAGCAGGAACCTATTTAGACTTCGAGCGGCAGATAAATGATGCTACCAGCCCATTACGTAAAGCGCTGAAAAATCTCGCCAATTTTGCAGGCGATCATCAAAGTATCAATGGCACACTCAAGAGCGGAGCATTTCCACCCACGCCAAACGATACAGTCATTCACCCTTTCCCAGCCCTTTCAATGTGGGGGAACTATTCCAACCTGAAACGTGCATTGAGTAGTCTTGAACGGTCTGGTGCATCGTTCAGCACCCTGAGTGTTGCAGACAAAACTTATCTTCAAACTGCTGCCTGCACGTTGGGAATGTTGGCTTACAACGTCGATCGCATTCAAAAATTCGATCCCAGTGCGATCAGTGGAACTAATGCTCCAAACGATAAAGACCTGGGAGGTAGCGGAGCAAATAAAAGACGGTTGATGGCAAAACTAGGTCGCGATCTGTGGGCACTGATGGATGGGGTAAATAATCCGGTTGAAACATCTGGAAGAACAGTGAACCCAGAAGTTTTACCGAAAGAGCAACTGAGGACTTACAACTACAGTGCTGCTACAGCAACCCCTGATAGCTCCAGATATCGTCCGGAAGACTATGAAAGAGTTCCTCCTGAAGCTTTCATTGCCGCATTGAGACAGTATTTGTTATCTCAGGCTGGAGGCGGGCTGAAGCCAGATGACCCTAACTTTATTGAGGAGATTCGATTGGCGGAGACGATCATGCTCCACCATCAAATCCGCCGCGATCGTACCTATGGCTTTAAACCATCTCCTAGTTTTGGTCGGTATGCTGTTTTTCCAGCAGGTGTGCTTAACCCTGTGTCTATGGCAACCGCGTGTGATCCCGACCAGTTTGTGTTCACCCCAGGAACACAGGGAGATGCAGTACTCTCAACGAATATGGCGGGTTCTTTTGCTGAGCCTACTATCTCTAGAGCTTCAACTGTCCTTAGCTCCAATAGTTTAACTGCCGTTCCTCTCCCTGCTAACCCTAATGATTATTTCGAGATTTTCCCTAGACCTCAACAGCCTAATGTTAATGGTTTTGGAGTCGCTTTATCCCAATATCGTCTTGCACTTTCACGGCTTTGCGGTACACTCGATGCCTCTGGAAATCAAGTGTTGCCTAAATTCCCTGCTCTCTACTACCTGTTTCCAGAAGTAGATCATGGTTACAGAGGTGCTGCTGCAAGTGTAGACGGCTTTGACCATGAACAGCCTGATAATGAGCCTTACACCGCACGTTACGTTGCTGGCGATCCAAATCAAGATAACTACATTGGATTAATCAATGCTCGGTTTGAACGAATCGACACAACACGAGCAGCAGGACGAGCAGGCTATCCAAGTCCCGTATTCCCTGCTCCATCAGACCCGACCGCTAAGGCTGCTTACGACGAGTTGAGCCGAAGACCGAGTTCCAACGCTGTCTTTCCTGTTGCAGATCTCTCAGTCAGCAGCATTGCGCTCACGCCTCGACCTCTGAACCAATGGAAACTGCCCTATCTCAACGAACCAAAAGCCTACGATATAACAACCGCTGGCAGAGGGTTCAGAACTTCTACTTCTGATTCGGCTGGAAGTGTTCACACCAACGACAAAGCAAATTTCTCGCCCAACTTGATTCTGAAGGACGACCTCACACCGATCGCTGTACCATTTCTCGATCGAGCGTTCTTTGATGGACGACAGCTAATGCTGGTACGCACTCTAGATATTGATCTGGGAATGCTACGCAGCACGAGATTGGGAGCTACAAATGATGTTTGGCTTCCCATGAGTGGAATCGTCTACGCCTTTCGAGAAGATGCTGTTCGAGAAGATGCCATTTCTAGACCTACTTGTGCGGCTTCAGTGACAAATTGCGAGACTAATATCCAAAACCCAGCGAATCCGACTGATCCAAGGGTTAGACCTGCAAACTCGACTGCTACAACGCTCAGTGCTGGGCAGAACGGAATCTCGACAAAAGCGATCGATCCCTATCCTGATCCTGAACGCCGTCTTCATGGTTTCCGCCTCCGCAATGGTGTTCAACTCATGCGAAATCGCAGTTTCCAAGGAACCAGCGGTTTCATCAACGAAGCCGATAACAGCAAAGGACTATCCTTCTTTACTGATCAACCTGTCTACATCCAAGGAAATTTCAACCTTCACCAGGATGGAAATGATGACACGATGGGTACGATTTTGGAGGAATTTAGAACCCCACTTGCAGACAATTACAGCAACTTCTACACTCGTAGTGATACTAACCTTGACTTTGCTAAACCAGAGCGAGATCGCTGGCGACCTTCGGAGATCCTTGCAGACAGTATCACAATCTTGTCTAACGGTTTTTGTGATGGTTCGATCGCGGACACGTTTCTCCAATATCGGGGTACTGAAATCACACAAGGTTTAGGGACAACTGCAACCAGTCGCTATCCAGTTCCTGACGCAGACGTGCTTACTGTCGCAACAGACACAGGCGATCCTAATATTAGAGGCGCTTCTAGTAACCGCAGTTATTATCACAATCCTGCTGAAGGTCTCTTCGATCCAGGCTGTGCTGGAATTCCAAATAGAACAACAAATTACACCTCTTTCCACAATCAGAATCGCCCTGCTAGATCCCTGAACACTAAAACTGCGGGAACTAGAAGTGGATGGGACTGGGTTCGAGAAAATTCTCGATATGATGCAGTTGCAAACCGTCGTCCAGATACTTTAGATACAGCTAATTTCGGGATTGCTACAGGTCACTGGGTAGATATGACGGCTCCTGTAAAGATCTCACGCTCTGGTCATCCCCTAGTTGTTCGTCCTAGAGATACTACAACTGCGGTTGGAGATGCAGCGCGAAGTGAGCCTTTACCACCCATTCCCTACAACATTGCGCTTCGTCAGAGTGCAGCAACTCCCCGCGTCTACTACAACTACGGTACTAACATCACTAATGGTGTTAATGCTTCATTTGGTAACGTGGATCATCGGTTTGAGACTCTTGTGCGGTCTTTAGCAACACGAGTCAACTCAATTATTGTGAGTGGAATTAGTCCATCCCGTCCCCAACAAGGATATGGTGGCTTGCATAACTTCCCACGATTTATTGAGCGGTGGGAAATTGACAACAACAATCCAATCCCTCTAAACTTCCTGGGTTCGTTCATTCAACTGAGTTATACCAACTATGCAACGGCTCCATTTGAACTTGAGGATCTAGAACCTGGGGCAAATTCATCTCCGCGACAGACTGACCCAGCTCAGGAAAACATCATCTACTATGACCCACCTGCTCGCCGATGGGGTTATGATGTCGCTCTGCAATACAGTCCAGCGAGTCCAGCCGCTGCTCGTTTTGTGACGGCAAGTAAGAACCGGAGTGAATACTACGTCGAACCTCCTGCTAACGATCCTTACATCGCGAACCTCTGTGAAGCGGCGAAGACGGCGCTCAGTCTGAATACCAACTGTCCGAGAAGGGGAGGAAGCTAAAATGGTTCTTTACTTGATGAAGCAGATGAAGCAACAGTCACCTTCTTCCAGGCAGAGTACGCTATTGCTCAGGTTAATTCAGAGAATGTCGTGCGATCGAGGTTCAGACCAAGGTTTGACCTTAATCGAAGGATTGCTGGCAATTGTCATCATCTCCATCACAATGGTGAGCATCACTCCGCCGATCTTTTGGGCAGTAGCATCACGGGTGCAAACACAACGTGCAGAGCAAGCTTTGAAACTTGCACAGGGTGAGATTGATCGCGTTCGCACGATCGTCGATCGTGGTGAGACAACGACTTTACTCGCTTCTCTTCCTCCTGAAGTTACTGCGACAACTAACGTTAGAAGCAGTGTCCCTGCGCCAAATACTCCTACGACCCCAGATGGTGTGCTGTCGACACGAAGTTGTAGTGCGACAGCTTCCTTTCCTCCAGCCAACACTAATATCTTTGTAGGAATTGACACGAACGGGGATTGTGTTGCTGACTATCTACTGCAAACATTTCGGAGTCAAGGACTCGACCAGAATGGCAATCCATTTACCCGTGCTGCTAACCAGACGCTTTCAGGGTTTGTGATGGGAGTTCGGGTGTATTCGGCTGTTGCAAGACCTGAATTGGTTGCAAGTCGGGGCGGCACACAACCTGCTGCTTTGCGGGGAACCAGTGGATTAGGCAACCAGCTTAATCGTCCCTTGGCGGTTTTGTATTCCACAATTGTGCGTAGTAATGATGGTCAGAACCTAGACCTCTATCGAAAGCTTTGTCCAGCAACATCTAGTCAGACTGGGGCTTGTTAATGTCTGTACAACTTTATGCAAACGAAAACATGATCAAGTCATTGTTGAAACGGAACTCAAGGCTCCGTCTTTCCTCAAAAGCAAGTGGGTTTACACTTGTAGAACTGCTTGTTGCGTTGATTGTGGGTGGGCTAATTTCGGCTGGACTCCTTTTCATGGTGGTGCAGCTTATTCAGGCGAACTTACGTGAAGCTGCCCGAAGTGATACACAAAGAGATTTACAGGCTGCGATCGACTATATTGCGCGAGATGTTCGTGAGGCAGTCTATGTCTATGATGCGACCTGTCTTCTCGATCGACCGACAGGAGCGAATAGCTCAAGATGTCCTGGGCTAAGAAATTACTTGCCACCATCAATCACCGGAACTAGCGGGGCTGGATTCTCAAATGGCAATACGTTGACAAATCTGCCAGTCCTAGCTTTCTGGCGCATTGATCCACTTCCAGATGCACTGAGGCAGGTTTGCTTTAATAATCGCAATGCCTATACTCAACCCCCCCCACTGCCTGTTGCCATTAGTGGTATCCCATGTCTTTCTGGTCGTATGTATACTCTCGTGGTCTATTCATTAAATCGATCAACGACGGGAGCCGTTAACCGAGGACGGGCTAGAATCATGCGATACGAACTTCCTCAATTTACTGCTGGAAGTATTTCGACTGGGACAACTCCTACTGCACCTACTGTGACTGCTGGATGGGTCGATCCAAAAGGAAGAACGTCAACGGGAAAAGAGACGGGCTTTTTGGCTTGGCCTGTTGACCGAGCTTCTCTAACTGCAACAGCGCTGGAATCATTGCAGGGAGTGAGTAGAAGAGAGGACATAGGGGGAAGTATTGTTAATACTCCCCTGACTGATTTTGTAGATTGGAGAGGAATGTATGATCAGTCCGGTACTGGAGTGACCCAAGGGCGACCCTCGGATTTAGCGGGACTCGTCCTAACTCCAGCAAATGCGAGTTCAGCAACAGACGATCCACCACGAGGATTTTATGTCTATGTTAGAGGAGCAGAGCGAGAGGGCGATCTCAATCAGGAGGTTGTGATTCGGATTCATGGTGATGCAGCGGGCAGACCTGGCATTCCAAACTCACCTGCTGATCGACCTAGAGTGCCGCTTTCCTTGGAAACTCGCGTGCTCACTCGCGGTGTGACGAACAAAACTCAATAATGCCTTACACTCTATCCGAAATTATGAAAAGGCAAAACTCTTTTAATTCACACGCTGTCGCAAGCGGATTTACGTTGATTGAAGTTCTAGTCACCGTAGTGCTGATTGGCATTTTGTTTGCGATCGCGGCTCCAAACTGGGTTGCATTTATCAATCAGCAACGAGTAGGATCGGCTCGGAATCAAGTCGCTCAGGCAATCCGAACGGCTCAATCCGAAGCACAACGCACAAAATCGAGTCGTGCGATCGTCTTTGATAACAACAACAATCAGCCGCGATATGCAATCGTGCCCGCACCAGATAATCCTTCTTCCAGTACTAGAATTGCCATCGCAGACATTCGTAACTGGGAACGTCTGGGAGATGGGAGCATTCAGCCTAATACCATTCGTCTGTCAGTTGATCAAGGCAGTGATCCGAATAGCCCGCCGCTCCTAATTTTTGACTCTTATGGAAGCGTGGTTCTTAGGTCTTTACCGAATCAGTTGCCTTACACAATCACGATCGGAGCAACTTCCAGTTCAAATCCAAGACGCTGTGTTGCGGTCGAAACGATTTTGGGTGCTACTAGAGAGGGTGCAGATAAGACAGCGAGTGAAAATGATGGGTGTCCGCTTAATCGAGTGTAGGCTGATTTGAGTAAGATGGAAATCTGCACCAAACTCCGGAGTGGGAGATTGGTCATATTCCTCGATGATTAGCTTAGGTTCATGAACGACAGTAGATGCAAAATTTGGATGGAGCGAGAGCGATCAAAAGTCATTCGCGCCCTTTTACTCAGATCCCATCAGAGCAAGCCTGAAGGATTCACGCTTTTAGAAGCGATTAGCGCTGTAGTCTTAATGAGTGTTCTGGCTGCGATCGCGGCTCCAACTTGGCAAGCACACCTGAACAGCCAGCGCTTAAATGCAGCAAGAAATGCAGCTGTGAGCGCTCTCAATGATGCCAAAACTCGTGCTAAACAGCAGCATATTAACTATGAAGTAGGTTTTCGCCAACAGGGACAGCAGGCTCAGTGGGCAGTCTATCCGGTTGGTGCAGACCCACTGAAGCAAAACTGGCAGAACCTGAATGAGGGTGTGAAATTGTTGGAATCAGATAGCACGATGGCGAGAAGAGATGGTGTTTATCGGGTTCAGTTTAATAATCGAGGAGGAACCAACGGTCAGCTAGGAAAGGTGACTTTTGGCTCTACGTCAGGTGGTGGGACGAAACGCTGTGCGATTGTGTCCAACCTTCTTGGCACGATTCGAGAAGGGGAAAATAAACCTAACCAGCAAAACAATCCTTGTGAATAATTGGTTTCATCGCTTCGCCGTTTGAGTTTTTTTGCGATCAAGCTTGAAGATCAAAGTTGATAGCGGAGGGAGGCAGAGGTCGATCGAATAGGAATGGTTGTGGTATGCCCATTCGTCGGTCCATTTACCACCGAGATTTCCCATATTACTGCCACCAAAGTCGCGGGCATCGCTGTTGAGCAATTCGGTGTAAAAGCCAGCTTCGGGAACGCCTACACGATAGTGGCTGTGAGGTTGGGGTGTGAAATTACAGACAGCAACGATGAAATTGTCTGAACCTTTGTCGCGGCGGATAAACGAAACAACGCTGTGGCGATTGTCGCTACAGTCGATCCATTCAAAGCCTTCCTCAGTGAAATCTTGAGCGTATAGGGAGGGTTCGGTTTGGTAGAGCGAGTTGAGAACCGTGAGGAATTGTTTTAGTTTTTGGTGAGGTTCGTATTGGAGGAGATGCCAGTCGAGATCGCCCCAGACATTCCATTCGTTCCACTGTCCGAACTCCATACTCATGAAGAGAGTCTTTTTGCCGGGGTGGGCAAACATGTAGCCGTATAAGCAGCGGAGATTGGCGAATTTTTGCCATTCGTCTCCGGGCATTTTGCCGATCATGTTGCTTTTGCCGTGAACCACTTCATCATGGGAGAGTGCCAGCATGAAGTTTTCGCTGTGGTGATACCAGATGCTGAAAGTGAGATTGTTTTGGTGGAATTGGCGGAACCAGGGGTCCATGTGGAAGTAGTCCAACATGTCGTGCATCCAGCCCATGTTCCATTTGAGGTTGAAGCCTAAGCCGCCAACGTAGGTGGGCCAGGAAACCATTGGCCAAGACGTGGATTCTTCAGCGATCGACAACGATCCAGGAAAGTAGCTGAACACAAGATGGTTCATCTGGCGGAGGAAATCGGCTGCTTCGATGTTCTCTCGTCCGCCGTATTGGTTAGTGACCCATTCTCCGTCTTTGCGGCAGTAATCGAGGTAGAGCATGGAAGCGACTGCATCGACGCGGATTCCGTCAATGTGGTATTTGTCGAACCAGAATAAGGCGTTGGCAACGAGGTAGTTGCGGACTTCGTTGCGTCCGTAGTTGAAGACGAGTGTGCCCCATTCTTTGTGTTCGCCTTTGCGGGGATCGGCGTGTTCGTAGAGGTGAGTGCCATCGAAGAAAGCGAGTCCGTGACCGTCTTTGGGGAAGTGTCCGGGAACCCAGTCTACGATCACACCAATGCCGTTGAGGTGGCATTGATCGACGAAGTACATGAAGTCTTGGGGAGTGCCATAGCGAGACGTGCAGGCGTAGTGACCGACGACTTGATAGCCCCAGGAACCGTCGAAGGGATGTTCTGCGATCGGTAACAGTTCAATATGGGTGAAGCCGAGTTCTTTGACGTAGGGAATTAGTTTTTCGGCGAGTTCTCGGTAGGTGAGGAAACGCGCTCCGGGTTTGAGTTCGGAGACGAGGACAGGAGGAGAGGTTTCGCCGTTGGGTAGCTTGGCGGGTTCGGCAGAAGAGGCATGGAGCCAAGAGCCGAGATGGACTTCGTAAACGGAAATGGGTTGAGTTAATTGGTCGGTGTGGCGGCGTTTTTCGAGCCAGTCTTGATCGTTCCAGGTGTAGTCGTTGAGATCGGTGACGATCGAGGCAGTTTTGGGTCGAGCTTCTTGCTGGAAACCGTAGGGGTCGGATTTTTCGTAGATGTGTCCGGCGTGGTTTTTGATTTCGTATTTGTAGTGGGTTCCGATGCCGAGTTCGGGGATGAAGAGTTCCCACACTCCGGTGGGTCGGCGGCGCATTTGGTGTTGTCGTCCGTCCCAGAGATTGAAGTCACCGAGAACTGAGACGTTTCGGGCGTTGGGTGCCCAGACTGCGAAGTAAACGCCGGAGACACCGTTTTGGGTGGTGAGGTGTGCGCCGAGTTTTTCGTAAATTCTGTGATGGTTGCCCTCGGTGAAGAGATGGAGGTCAAAGTCGGTCAGGATGGGGGACTGGAAGGCGTAGGGGTCGTAGATGACGCGATCGTGGTCGCCGCGTTTGATGCGGAGTTGGTAGTTGGCGAGTTCGGGAATGTCGATCGTGCATTCAAAGAAGTGGGGGTGATGCAGCGATCGCATCGGGTACTCGGAACGCGATTCGGGCAGGATGACGGAGACGGCATCGGCTTCAGGCTGATACGCTCGGACGACCCAGACTGTTTTGCCATCTTGCTCGATCGAGTGGGGTCCAAGCACTTCAAACGGGTCATGGTGTTGGTTGCCTACAATCCGCTCAATCTGGTCTGGGGCGATCGTCATCGACATGAAGCTACCTACCTTAAATGGGTTGTGTAATAAATTTAGAGTCGGAACGTTAAATGTAAAAGTTCTGTCATAAACCGTAGCAAATCATTGTAAAAGTCTCAATTCTTTTGTCGATACCGCTTTTGTGCATCATAGACAGAATTGGGACATTTAGCGCAGTTTCAAATAAAAGAACTCCCAATCGCACGATCGTCGATCGGGAGTTCCGTTAAGTTGAGATTAAACAGATCAGGCGCTACCCGTGAACGTAACTTCGGGAAACTTCGCTTGCGCTTCTGCCATTGGACGGCTTTTGCCTTCTTCTTGCCAGTAGTTGATCACTTCGGTGGCTTTGTTGAGCAATTCCACACGATCGACTTCTGAGATCCAATGCTTTTTCTCTAATTCGGTCTTGAGTTGTTCCCAGGCATCGTTGCGGGGCCAAAAGAAATATGAGGTCAGCGGGCTAGTTCCCTTGCCCACAACCTGATCCACTGCCAGCGCAACGTTCTCATCGAGCCACAGTACTTTTAGAATAAACTTCGTCAAATCCTAACCTCCAGCGCAGTCCCAAGCTTGAAATATTACGATCAGCTATTCTACCGCACTGTTTCGGTAGATGATGGAATTTGCTGAAAAGTGGGGAAATGTACCGTGGTAGCTGTGGTGTTTGATATTGATGGGGTCGTGCGCGATGTGGGTGGGTCGTATCGTCGGGCGCTGGCGGATACGGTGGAGCATTTCACGGCAGGGCAGTATCGTCCTTCGTCGCAGGAGATTGATGGGCTGAAGGGTGAAGGGGTTTGGAATAACGATTGGGAAGCGTCGCAGGAGTTGATTTATCGGTATTTTGAGGCGCAAGGAGAAAAGCGCGATCGATTAAATCTGGAATATTCCACGATCGTTCAGTTCTTTCAGTCGCGCTATCGGGGGACTGATCCGATTCATTGGAATGGTTATATTTGCCAAGAACCGTTGCTGTTGGATAAAGCTTATCTGGATGGATTGACCGCAGCGGGGATTCGGTGGGGGTTCTTTAGCGGGGCGACTCAGGGATCGGCTCGGTATGTGTTGGAGAAACGGATCGGGTTAGAGGCTCCGGTGTTGATTGCGATGGAAGATGCGCCGGGAAAGCCTGATCCGAGGGGGTTGTTTCTGACGTTGGAACGGTTGGGAGCGGCGGAACCAGCGGTGATTTATGTCGGGGATACGGTGGCGGATATGTATACGATCGTGCAAGCGAGGGAGATTCAGCCAGAGCGATCGTGGATTGGGGTGGGAGTGTTGCCGCCACACGTTCAGGAGACTGAGACGCGGAAAGTGGCTTATCGGGAAACGTTGGAAGAAGCGGGAGCATCGATCGTGCTTGATAACGTGCAAGCGTTAACGCCAGAGATTGTGACGCAACTTACGAAAACAGAGAATTAATTGCAAAAAACGCGCTTGATCTAACTTAGATGAGGCTTGTCGTTAGATCCGTTAGGCTGTTCGTGACGACAAGCGCGATTTTTACGCAAAAATCCTCCCGTTCGTGACGACAAGCGCGATTTTTACACGAAAAACTGCCCGCTCGTTACGACAGGGTTCAATTCATAAGCTTAATTAAAGCCGACGTGACGACAAGCGCGATTTTTTGCTGATTTGCTTATCTTTCGACAAGAAAACATCATTAGGGAGATACGTATGCCTGCGCCCTACACAGGAGGATGTCAATGTGGACAGATTCGATATGAGCTTCGAGCAGAACCGTTAACGCTGTATGTCTGTCACTGCAAAGAGTGTCAGAAACAGTCGTCTAGTGCGTTTGGAATGTCGATGAGAGTTCTGCGTGAGGCAGTGGTGATTCTACAAGGGCAGCCGAAAGACTGGACTCGTGGGGCGGAGAGTGGGCGAAGTGTGAGGTGTTTCTTTTGTGGGGATTGTGGGACACGGTTGTTTCATCAGCGCGATCGCAATCCTGATGTGATGAATATCAAACCAGGAACGCTTGATGATACCTCTTGGCTCAATCCTGTTGGGTATCTTTGGACTCGGAGTAAGCAGCCGTGGGTTAAGCTCGATGAGAATTTGCTTCAGTATGAGGGACAGCCGATCGATTATGAAGTGCTGCTTGAGCGATATCAGAATCAGTGATTGTGGGAGAGACGATCGCATAAAAACAAAACCCGCAAGATGAGATCTCACGGGTGGAATAGCGATCGTATTTCGATTCAGAATTTAGGATTTCAGGCTGAGGAATTTCTCTAGAGCGCTGGTTATCGTGGGGGGCCAACGGCGGACATCTTTCACCCAGTTGAGATCCTTGTACCGTTTATCCAATCCGACCGCCGAAACCCATTGGCTTTCGGCTTCTCCTTGTTTGCCTTGAACCCAAAGGGCTGCGGTTAGCGCGGCTCTCATATCCGCGAATCGGGGATATTTGCGAACGAGGTTTCTCATCGTGCGGATGGCTTCCTCGGTCTGTCCGAGTTGGTATTGGGCTAGGGCATAGTTTGCACGAGCGAAGGCGTAATCGGGGGCAGAATCAGCAGCTTTGAGGAAGTCTTTTGCGGCAAGTTCCCATTGTCCGAGTCCAGCTTCGGCATTACCGCGATTATTGTAGGCGGCGGGATCGGTGGGATCAAGTTCGAGAACTTTGTTGTAGTCCGCGATCGCTTCTTCCCATTTGCCGAGTCCTTCGAGTGCCGTGCCGCGATTGAGATAGGGATCGGGCGCGGTGGGATCGAGTTCGATCGCTTTATTGAAATCTTCGATCGCGCTTTCGAGTTTGTTTTGGCTGACCTTGGCGTTGCCGCGATTGCTCCAGAGTGCGGGATTGTCGGGCATCAGGTTGATCAGTTCTGTCCAAGACGTTTCGGCACTCACAAAGTCCCCTTTGTTCGTCGAATCAAAGGCTTGCTGCCGTAGATCTGCTAACTGCTCGAAAACGGTTTTGACCGACGTTGTTTCCGAGTCAGCCCACACTGGAACAGCGGCAACACTGAGCGCGATCGTAAGAATCAGCAGGAGTTTGAACAGAGTGCGAACCATGAAACCTCTCTAGAACTTCTAAGACAGCAGTGCCATTTGGCTATCAGGTGGGGTGTAGCCCAGATGTTTCCAAGCGGCTGCCGTGGCGATGCGACCACGGGGAGTACGGCTAAGATACCCGATTTGCATTAAATAGGGTTCGTAAACTTCCTCGATCGTTTGGGCATCTTCTCCGGTGGAAGCGGCAAGGGTTTCGAGTCCGACGGGTCCGCCGTTGTGTCGTTCGATCATGAAGCTTAAGAGACGGCGATCAGTCCAATCCAAGCCGCAAGGATCGACGTTGAACAGTTCGAGCGCTTCGGCAGCGATTGTTCGATCGATATCTCGAATGGTTTTCACTTCGGCGTAGTCGCGGACTCGTTTCAGCAGCCGATTCGCGATCCGAGGGGTTCCACGGGAGCGGCGTGCCACTTCTTCGGCTCCATCCGTAGTAATTCTCATTTTGAGCAATGAAGCGGTGCGGATGACGATGTTTGAGAGTTCGTCGATCTCATAAAAGCGGAGGCGTTGGATTAATCCGAAGCGATCGCGTAACGGAGAAGTGAGAGCACCTACTCGCGTTGTTGCCCCAACTAAAGTGAACGGCGGCAATTTCATCGATTGAATCTTTGCACTCTTGCCTTTTCCGAGCGGGATATCAACGCGAAAATCTTCCATCGCAGGGTAAAGCAGTTCTTCCGCCACTTTCGCCAGTCGATGGATTTCATCGATAAAGAGAAAATCTCCAGGCTGAAGACTAATCAGCAAGCCCATAATGTCGCGAGGACGTTCCAAGGCAGGAGCGCTGGCAATTTTGCACTTCACGCCCATTTCTTGCGCCAGGATTAGCGACATCGTGGTTTTGCCGAGTCCGGGAGGTCCATACAGCAGTAGATGATCGAGCGGTTCCTTACGGGACTTTGCAGCGCGAATGGCAATATCAAGGACATCTTTGAGATCCTTCTGTCCGACATATTCCATCAGCGATTGAGGGCGGATTTTCTCCTCTAACTTGCTGCGTTCTTCAGGCTCCGGTTCGGCTTGGAGAACCGGAGACTTTTTGCATGGCGCGGATTCGCCAGCGGGGACATCTTGCACCATTAGCGACAACTCGCCAGAGGATGCGTGAGATTTATCCCGATCGTTGGGCTGTTTTTTAGATGAAATGATCGCCATAATTTACGAGAACAGTCATCCCTAGAGGTCTCTATGGAGATTCCGTCTACCTTTTCCGTCTCGGATTCGATTTCGTTTGAAGGCGCGATCGAGTTAACTCAATCGCTACTTGCCGAAGTCGAACGACATCACGTATCGGAACCTGAACTTGAACGAATCATAACCGCATTAGTACAAAGTGAGAATGGCGCAAGAGGATTTTTCGTCAGTTATTTAACCGACGATCGCGATTTTATCGATCAAATGCAGCCGACAGTAGTACAAGCCCTGCTCAACTCTGAGGGCACAGTCGGGGACTTGTTGACCAAAAATCTCGTGATGTCAACGGCGATGATTTTGACTCATACGCGCAATCAAAACCCAGACATGGCGGCAAGTTCAGCCCGAACTAGACAGCGAACGGCGGCGATCATTCGACAGATGAGATCGCTTAAAGTGGACGAACATTTGATGCGGATGAAAAGCACGATCGAGCAAGGTGGCGGGGATTATCAAAAGTTTCTCGATCGCTGGAAATATGACGCGGAACAGAAAGCGGCGATGTTAGACGCGATCGGATATGCGCTCTTAAACTGATATCCTGACGAAGACTAATTTGGCGTGTATTTGGGTGAGAAGAGTTGTGCTGAAGCCTGTGAAAGTGACGGCGCGGAAATTAGGAAGAGCGTTGGATTTACTGCCTGTGCCGCAGCATTGGCGAGTCAAACTCGATTTGCTGAAAACTCTGGTGCAGCGCGATTTAGAAGCGAAGTACAAAGGGTCGGTTTTAGGCAATGCGTGGTCAATTCTGAATCAGCTTGCACAGCTAATAGTATATACGTACTTATTTTCGATCGTGCTTCAGGTCAAACTGAATCTTCCTGGATTACCCGCGAATAATTTCACGTTCGGATTGTGGATGTTTGCCGGGTTAATTCCCTGGACTGCGTTCACGGCTGGATTTAGTGGGGCAGCGGCTTCTGTAATTACCCAGCCGAATTTGATTAAGAAAGTCGTCTTTCCGGTCGCACTCCTGCCGCTGGTTCCGATTTGTACGGCATTCGTGGAGAGCACATTTGGCATTGTGCTGCTGATTGCCTTTGTCGCGTTTAGTACGCAAACCATTCACGCAACATTGTGGTTGTTCCCACTGATTTGGTTGCCTCAATTGTTGCTTACAGCGGGATTAGGGTATCTGGTTGCGGGATTGACCGTGTTTTTGCGGGACATTCCTCAGACGATCGCAGTTCTGCTAAATCTCTGGTTTTATGTCACTCCGATCGTGTATCCTGCCTCGTTAATCCCGGAGCAATGGCGATTTTTGGTGTTTTGGCTGAATCCGATGACCACGATCGTAGAAACCTATCGCGATCTGGCGCTCGTTGGAACAGTGCAGCACTGGCAAGAATTGGGCGTGTTGTACGGAATTTCGGTGATCGTGTTTGCGATCGGATTTGTGGTGTATCGGAAACTACGTCCTGCCTTTGCGGATGTCGTGTGAACTAAGGGCGCTAAGATCATGGAGTGAGTTGGGAGGAGTTCTATGGGCGAGGTCGCGATTTCCCTGAAAAATGTCTCAAAGTGTTTTAAACGATATGCGCGTCCCGTCGATCGGCTCAAAGAAATTCTGTTACCTGGAAAAAGTCGAGCCGAACCGTTTTGGGCGATTCAAAATATTGATTTAGACATTTTTCGTGGAGAAACGATCGGCATTGTTGGACAAAATGGAGCCGGAAAAAGCACTCTTCTGCAAGTGATTACTCAAACGCTCACTCCAACGAACGGAAGTGTCATTGTAAATGGTCGAATCTCCGCATTACTGGAGCTAGGAAGCGGATTTAATCCAGAGTTTACCGGGCAACAAAACGTATTCTTTAACGGTCGAATCTTAGGATTGAGTCAAGAAGAAATCGAACAGAAATACGACAGAATCGTTGAGTTCGCTGATATTGGAGACTTCATCGATCAGCCTGTTAAAACGTATTCCAGTGGGATGTTTGTTCGACTAGCGTTTGCAGTTGCAGTCAACACTGATCCGGATATTTTGATTGTGGATGAAGCGCTTGCGGTGGGTGACGTTTACTTTCAACAAAAGTGTTTTACTCGGTTACGAGAAATGAAAGAATCAGGCGTGACTCTGTTGTTTGTTTCTCATGATTCGAGCGCCGTTTGCAAATTGTGCGATCGCGCTGTTTTGATGGATCACGGCAAACTCATTTTGGATTCCACCCCTCGTCGCGTTGTGGATTTGTACGAAGCGAAATTGCTGCAAAAGAAAGATCATGAACCCGATCGCGTTTCGATTACGATGAGCGATGAAAAATCGGTGGCAATTACTTCTACCACGGTGAAAGCCGAATATGTGCGACTGTTGGATCAGAATGGTTCTATTCTTCACACGGCATTTAGTGATTCCGAGATCAAATTAGCGATCGGACTTTTATTTTTAGAAACAGCAAACGATCCACACATCGGATTTAAAATTCGCAATCGTACCGGAGAAGTGGTGTTTGAATCGAACACACTTTGTATGGATCAAACGATTGGAAAAATTGACGCAGGAACCGCGATCGAAGCAAGATTTTCATTTAAAGTGCCATTGCCGCCTGGAGACTATACGATCACGCTCGGAGTTGCGGATGGTGGCATCGGTAAATACGAATTTCAACGACTACTCCTGATGCTACAGGACACCATGACCTTAAAAGTATTGCCAAATCCCGATACAATTCTTTGGGCTGGAATGGTGAATCTATCCCCACAGTTTGAACTTCATACTTTACATACAACGTTGTAGGAAACACCTTTTGATACGATGTTGAACAAACGATCGGTGAAATGGGGCAGAAACTTTCTATCCTGTTCAACCATCCTCTAAACTGAGCCAGATAAACCACTGAGTTAAGACAGAATGCCACTTCCTTCTTCGCTGCTTGAGCAGGTCAAACCTTATACCCTTTGCACCCCCGATCGACTCGAAAATCTTGCTGCCCTCTGTGAGTATCTCAACGAAAACGACATCCGGGGCGATTTTGTCGAATGCGGGACGTATAAAGGTGGCTCAGCGGCAATTTTATCAAAAGGGTTGGGGGAATCGCGGCATCTTTGGCTCTATGACAGCTTTGAAGGCTTACCCCCGACGACCGAGAAAGATGGCGAGGATGCGAAGTGGTGGATTGGGGAATGCGTGGGCACGATTCCGGATCTCAAAGCGGTGATGCAGGCAGTGGGAACAAGTGAGAAGGCTTACACGATCGTTCCTGGCTGGTTCGAGACATCGCTTCAGCAAACACTTCCTGAACAAGTGGCACTCTTACACTGTGATGCGGATTGGTACGATTCTGTCCTGCTTGTTTTGGAGACGTTTTATCCACGAATTGCGCCCGGTGGCTGTGTGATTTTGGATGATTTTGGCTATTGGGAAGGTTGCCGGGAAGCGTTTTATGATTTTTGCCAGCGACACGGTGAAAAGCCTGTGTTGGAAAGAGTTGGACCCGATCAAGCTTTTTGGTTCAAAGGTCGATCGCACAATCGCACTGCCATTTCTCAAGTTCATCACGTCAAAGAAAAGCAGATTGAACAGTTACAAACTGAATTAACTGAAGCTGAAACTAAAATTGAGCAGCTACTTCATCAATACGAGTCAACTGCACATGAATTAGAGTTTGTGAAAGCGAGTCGATTTTGGCAATTGAGAGAGCGCTGGTGGGCGCTCAAACATCAGGTCGGAGGCAAATAAAATGCTCAGTATGATGACTGAAGAGGAGCAGAATTATCTCTATCAGTTTGCTAAAGACCACTATGTGGGCGAAGGCGCGATCGTTGATCTTGGCTGTTGGTTGGGTGCTTCTACGATCGCCCTGGCAAAAGGATTACAAAAGAGCGATCGTACCGATTTAAGAAACAGCAAAATTCACTCATTTGATCTATTCAAGTGGGATGTAAGTATGAATATGTTTCTCAACGATACATCGCTCCAGTTTGCATCAGATGAGAGCTTTTTAGAGGAATATTTGAAGCAGATTGAACCGTGGAAAGATCAGGTTCAAGTATATGAGGGAGACTTGCGAGATTTTCCCTGGCAAGGTGGCGCGATCGAGTTTCTATTTATCGACGCGATGAAATCCTGGGAACTGACCACAAGTATTATTCGACAGTATTTTGGTTCGCTGATTCCAGGACGCTCGATCGTTTATCACCAGGATTACTCATTCTTTGGCGCATTCTGGATTCATCTCAGTATGTATCGGCTGAGAGACTATTTTGAACCGATTTATGATGTGCCAAAGGCTTGGGGATACGTATTTCGTCTAAAGACATCAATTCCTGATTACTTGCTATCAGCGACTTATGCCCTTGAAGAGTATTCCCTAACCGAAATTGAGCAAGCTTTTGAAGATGCGTATCGGCTTGTTTCATTAGAGAAAAAGTCTCAAATTGTGGGCGCAAAAATTCTGGTGTTGATGACATTGAATGAGACAGAACGAGCGCGATTAGAGTTGAAAAAAGCGATCGCGAATCAATTATCTATTGCAGATTTGCAAGTCCCATTAGGGTTGAGTTTCCCCTTCTTAATCATGCAACATTGTATGCACCGCATTATTACGAGCGAAACACAGTTGCATCAGAACTATCAATATTTTCAAACAGAATTAGCTCAAGCAAGTCAGGAGATTCAAGCACTAAACGCGAAAATCTCAGCGATGGAAAGTAGCAAGTTTTGGCAACTCCGAAAACAGTGGTTCAAACTCAAGCGAAAAATGAGCTTAAACTGAAAAATTGTTCCTGAACAGTAGAACTATTTAGAATGCCTGAAAGAATCTTTTGCACTGTTGTTACAAAAAACTACTTGGCGTATGCTCGAACACTGGCTGAAACCTTGCACGAGCATCACCCGGAAAGTAAACTCTATGTGTTAATTGTTGATCGTATTGATAATTATTTTCAACCTGCATCGGAACCCTTTGAGGTAATCCGGCTCGAAGAATTGCCAGATCAGCATACGATCGAGCAAATGTGCTTCTATTACACCCCGCTAGAGCTATGTTGTGCACTGCGAGGACTATTACACGAGTATATTATTAAGCAGACAGCGGCTGAAAGTTGGATTTTTCTAGACTGTGACATTATGGTTGGTCATTCCCTAGAAATGCTGTTTGAAACATTATCTGAAACTTCAATCTTATTAACACCGCACTGTAGTGTTCCGCTAGATGTAAAGAATGTGGAGCACGAATTAAGTATCTTAACGCACGGACTGAGTAATGCTGGATTTCTTGGATTGAGGCGAACAGAGCAAACGCGAGAATTCTTGAATTGGTGGAAGGATCGATTAACGAATTATAGTTTTTTGGATTCTGCGATCGGTGATCCAAGAGGATTAAGTCTCGATCAACGCTGGCTGAATCTCGTTCTGCTTTATTTCCCAGATTTTAAGTTTGTAAAACATCCGGGTGCAAATATTGGGCACTGGAATTTTTATGAGCGACAATTTGAACGCAACCCAGAAGGCGAAATCATTGTAAATCAGAATCCAGTTCTGTTCTTACACTTTAGTGGCTGGGATATTCATAACCCTGAGTATGTGTCGAAACATAGTCCGCTTTATCGAGAAAAAGATGCGTCACCCTGGACAGAATTGGCAGGACTTTATCGCGAGAAATTATTGAAGAATGGATATGAGGAAACAAGACAATTTCCTTATACATTTGCGACGTTTAGCGATCGTACTCCTATTACTCAAGCGATGCGACGTGGCTACTATGATGAATTGAAACAAGGAACTGCGCTCTCAGGTTCACCCTTTGAACAGCCTGAATATTTTCAATCTAAAAGATACTCGCTCAACGCAACTCAGTTTCTTCAAGAAGAAGTTCAGACTGCTTACCAACATTTGGTTCAACTCCAGCAGGACTATCATCAGTTGTCTCTTGCTTTCGAGCAAACACAATCAATGCTAGAACAAACGCAATCAACGCTAGAACAAACACAATCAACGCTAGAACAAACACAATCAACACTATCAGAAACTCAGCAGAACGCTGTATCTGAACAATCGAGATTAAAACAGACGATCGCAGAGATGGAAAATAGCACTTTTTGGAAAATGAGAAACAGATGGTGGAAGATAAAGCAGCGATTTGGACAAGCTGAAGTGATGTCGCAGAAAAAGGAGTGAATCGACGATGAATGACGCTGAACAAACGAGAGTCAATATTGATTCGATCATTGATAAAATTCGCCAAGAAGCTGCCAAAAGACAAACGATCGCCAAGCATCAACCGCCATCAAATATCGATGCTGCAAATCGAATTCGCTCGAATAATATTGAGGCACTCCTGAATGCCGCACACACAAAATCTCAGATTAGAACTGAACTACCTGTTAAGCTACAACGCTTTCCTTGGAGTGCAGGCGGTGGATTCGGAAAAGCAGCATTGAAGATTTATAGTTTCTTGTTTAAAGAGCAGAGAGCCGTCAATTTTTCGCTAAATCAAGCGATTCGAGAAACTCTATTACTGAATCAAAGTCTGGTTAAAAAAATGTCGGAACTCCAGGCAGAAATTCAGAATCTGCAACTACGAATTGAAGAATTAGAGAACAAAGAATGAGAATTGCGATCGCGACCGTTCAAGTGCCCTTTATTCGAGGCGGAGCGGAAATTCACGCAGAAGGACTTTTTCGAGCGATTCAAGCGGCAGGGCATTCTGTCGATCTGGTGTCGATGCCGTTTCGATTTGCCCCGGTCTCAGAAATTCAGCGGAGTATGAAAGTTTGGGCTTCGGAGAATTTTGAACACCTCAATGGCTATCACTGCGATCGTGTAATTTGTTTGAAATTTCCCACATTTTATTTGCAGCATCCTTATAAAGTTGCCTGGGTTCTCCATCAGCATCGCGAAGTTTATGATTTGTGGGGCACCGAATTTACTACTGAGCTAACTCAAAGTGCAGCAGGCAAACAGTTAAAGCATGAGATTACCGAGCAAGACAACAAGGCGTTCAGCACGTTCCAGAGCATTTATGCGAATGCGAAAACGGTGTCTGCTCGACTGCAAAAATTCAATCAAATTGCCTCTACGCCTCTGTATCATCCTCCCCAAGATGCTGAACGGTTCTACACCGCGCCTGCTGAACCCTACATGTTCTTCTTAAGTCGATTAGAAACGCTCAAGCGCCAGGATTTACTCATTCAAGCAATGCGATTCGTGCGCTCGCCAATGGTTGCTCTCATCGGTGGTGAAGGCGGTCAACATGCTTATTTGCAAGGATTGATTGAACAATTCGGACTCCAGCAAAAAGTTCGATTAATCGGCAGGCTCACCGATGCGGAAAAGCTGAGTTTTTATGCCCACTGTTCGGGTGTTTTTTTTGCACCTTATAACGAGGACTACGGCTACGTAACGCTCGAAGCGATGCTGGCTCGAAAACCTGTAATCACTTGCACCGACTCTGGCGAACCTATTGAGTTTGTTGTGAATGGACAGACGGGCTGGGTAGTTGAACCAGAACCGGAAGCGATCGCGGAAAAAATCGATCAGTTATACGAGCAGCAAGCGATCGCGAAAGAAATGGGAGTGGCGGGATACGATCGCTATCATGCGCTTGATATTTCTTGGAATAATGTGGTGCAAAAGTTGCTACATTAATCGCTGATGAACTTCCCCATCCTCTGTGAGAAATAGAATGGCATTCCACGATATTCAATGCGTTCGCTGTAATCACGGTCATCTCAACATTGAATCTCAGATCATTCGATGTGAGCACTGCGGTACGTCTTATCAGATTTTGCATGGGGTTCCAATTCTATTCCCTGATGCGATCGTTCAATCGATTCATGAAAAGCCGTCTGAATCATTTGCAGCTTCACTAATCGATGCGATGTCGCTTCCAACAAATTCTGAAACCACAGCCCAAATTCAGAAGATTTTCTCTGAAACTTATCGATTTGGTGACTTCTTGTTAGACGCAGAAAATCAGTTTTTGCAGCGCTTAAAAGCTTGTGGGATCAGCATCGCAGAATCAGAAAAATATGACATTCAATCTTTCACGTTTGCGCCGTATACTCAGACGAGCTTAAAACAGAAAGTCTTGAAGAAAATAAAAAGACTATTTACGGCTGCCGAATCAGAATCCACAGCAGAAACTCAAGCAGAAGAAGCACCTCTTCGCTATCGATGGGTCTTGGATTATTTACCCCGGACGATGCAAGCAGGAATCGAATTTACGGGGAATGTCCGAATTGAAAACATCGGAACTGTTGTCATTAGTTCTCAAGAGATCGATCCGGTTTTATCCAGCTATCATTGGCGCACGGAAACAGGTGAAATGAGCGTTTTCGATGGATGCCGGACCCCATTTCCGATTGATCTCTCAGCGGGTCAACAACTCACTCTCCCACTCAAGATTCAAACTCCTGATGAACCTGGAAAGTATATTCTAGAACTGACACTACTGCAAGAAGGAAAAGCTTGGCTAGATGGAGACGCAAAGCAAATTCCGATTCAAGTGATTGCAGAACCTTTACCGGATCACACTGCGAATTGGAAGAAGACGGATCAAGCTTTAAGTTATACCGAAGATCATGATCGATCGCTAGAACTGCTAAAAGATCGATTAGCAAAAACTGGAAAATCTCGACTCAAATTATTAGAAATTGGTGGCAATGTTCACCCAATCATTTTTCATTTTGAAGGTGACATCTACAATCTTGATGTCGATATCTATGGATTGCAAATTGGAGCAATGCTAAATCAGCATTGGCAGAGAGAAGTTCAATTTATCTGTGCGGATGCTCACGCCTTGCCGTTTGCCGATAAAACGTTCGATGCCATCGTTCTAGTGAGTGCTCTGCATCATTTTCCAGATCTCGTGGGTTTTCTCCGATCGCTCTCTCGCAAACTCCAGCCCAATGGATTTATCGCCGCCTTGAGCGAACCTGTCGGGCACTACTATGGTGCGAATATTGCACCTGAGTTGCTGCGGGATTTGTTGAGCGGTGTGAACGAGCAGACCTTTACGCTGCCCGAATATGCTGATATTTTTCGTCGTGCGGGATTGACTGCTGATGTTGTGGTCGATGCAGGATCATTAAAAGCGTTTTTGACTCCACAGCAATAGATGTGAACAATCAGGCTGTAATGGATACAATGCACGTGGCATTTGATCGGGTAATGTGTGCAAAAGGTATTAGGATGATGAAACTTGTGTGTGGAGAGAGTCCATGATTTCTCTGAAAGGTTTGCTGAACTCGTTGCGGTCGGGTCATCAAAAACAGTCCGAAGACAGTGCAATAGACAGTGCAACTCCTTATATCTATCGCCCTGACGTTCCGCACATCGACTTTGCCACAGGAGTTAAACATTTCAAATCTAGTGGTCGAGCAGTTGTTGAACACGGAGTCGAAAACACGCGCCCGAAAGTTGTCGCAAATGTGATCGAATTAGGTAAACAAATCGGAATTGAATTCAGCGAATTCTCGATCAATGTTCCTCTCTACAACCAGTATTTCAATCAGGCAGAATATGCGAAACGTTATGCAGAGTACTATCGCGGAAATCAGCCTGAAAAAACCTTAGAGCATTTTATTTGTTATTCACTGTTAGAGATGAATTCGGACGATATTTTCGTCGATTTAGCCAGCGAACATTCTCCAGTTCCAGAGATTTTTGGACGCTTATCTGGGGCGACAACTTACAGCCAAGATATTATGTATCCGGCTGGAATCGAAGGAAATCGAATCGGTGGTGATGCCTGTGCAATGCCTGTTTCTGACGGGTTTATGACAAAAGCAGCACTCACTTGTTCCTTAGAGCACTTTGAACAAGATGGGGATACTCGCCTGTTTCAAGAATTAGCAAGAGTTCTAAAACGGGGTGGGAAAATTTGCGTCGTTCCATTTTATGTCTTCGATCGAGAAGCGGTTCAAACTGATCCAACAGTGAGCGTTCCTGCTAATGTTTCCTTCGATCCAGATGCGACCATTTATTGCGCTCCGGGTTGGGGAAATCGACACGGACGGTTCTACAGTCCTCAATCATTCATGCAGCGAATTATTCGCCCGGTTCAAAATCAATTCAAATTTGAATTCTTCTACTTAAAAAATGCAGCCGAAGTTGATCCTTCGGTTTATGCTCGGTTTGCTTTCACAGCAACTCGTCTTTAGATCTGTTGTTTCCAGTTTGTGAAGGTCATGCAAATTGCGATCGTTGCACCGAGTCCTGTTCCTTTTTGTATTGGTGGAGCAGAGAAACTTTGGTGGGGGTTACAAGAGGAAATTAATCAAAATACGCCTCACCAAGCTGAGTTAATCAAGCTGCCAAGTCCTGAGCGAAATTTCGCAGATTTGATTGGAAGTTATTGGCAGTTCTCCAGGTTGGATCTGAGCCATTTTGACTTGGTTATTTCTGGTAAATATCCGAGTTGGATGGTCGATCATCCGAATCATATTTGCTATATGTTGCATCGGTTACGGGGACTCTACGATACTTATCACTTCACCGGTTTTCCAGAGCAATTCAACTCAAATCAAACGGAAATTCAGCGACTCCAAAAGCAGTTTAAGCGGAGCAAACGAAGTGATTTAGTTGAAGTTTTTGCTCAACTTGAGAAACTACGATCGCAGCAGAACCTGCCCACGGAAGTTACACAATTTCCAGGCGCTTTCTCGCGAGAAATCATTCATTACTTTGATGGAATTGGGTTAGATCCTAAAGCGATTAGAAAATACGCTGCAATTTCTCATAATGTAGCGAATCGACAAGACTATTTTCCGAAAGGAAGCTCGATCGATGTCATCTATCCGCCCTCAAGTTTGAGACGATTCGAGCAGGGAGAAAGCGAATATTTTTTCACCATTAGTCGCTTAGATAGTGCGAAAAGAGTTCGATTACTGGTTGAAGCAATGCGATTTGTACAATCAAATGTACAGCTAAAAATTGCCGGAATTGGACCCGATAAATCGTTATTAAAAGAATTAGCAGGAGACGACGATCGGATTGAATTTCTCGGATTCGTGAACGATGAAGATGTGATTCAACTGTATGCAAATGCGATCGCAGTTCCGTATCTCCCTTATGACGAAGATTATGGCTTAGTTGTGATTGAAGCGATGATGAGTGGAAAACCTGTTTTAACCACGATCGATGCAGGTGGACCGAATGAATTTGTGATTAATGGCGAGACTGGATATTCTGTTTCACCCGAACCCGCTGCATTAGCCGAACGGCTGGATTATTTTTATCAGCATCGCGCAGAAACGAAGCAAATGGGACTTGCAGGACGGAAACTGGTTGAAACAATTACTTGGGAAAGTACCGTCGCCCGATTGTTAAGTGAACCGCCAACAAAACCGATGGTAAATGGAACTCAGAAACGTCAAAAAATTACGATCGCAGTAACATTCTCAGTTTTTCCTCCGCGTGGGGGTGGACAAAGCCGAGTCTTTCACTTGTACAAACATTTAGCCAACTACTTCGATATCGAATTCGTTTCAATTACTGGCTTTGATCAAGTTCCGTTTGAGGGCGAAATTGCTGAGAATGTTCGCGAAATTCGGATTCCAAAATCGACAAAACATCAGCAACAAGAACAGGAAATTGAGAAAGAGGTGCGAGTTCCAATTACAGATGTTGTCATGCCAGATTTAGTTTGGCTGACTCCTGAATATATTGAAGCTTTGAAAACCTCGATCGAATCTTCAGATATTGTGATTGCTTGCCATCCTTATTTGTATCCAGCAATTCGATCGATCACAAATAAACCGCTTTGGTACGAGGCGCAAGATGTCGAAATTGATTTGAAATCTAAGATTCTGCCTGACAATTCCACCAGCCGAAAAATCTTGGATTCAATTAGGAAAGTCGAAATTGAGTGCTGTGATGCGAGTCGATTAATTATGACTTGTTCACGGAATGATGCTGATTTGTTGAACAAAATTTATGGCATTGATCTAAAGAAAACGATCGAAGTCCCAAATGGAGTCGATACAGAAGCGATTCGATTTATTTCTCAAGAAAAACGCCGATCGACGAAATCTAAACTCGGTTTAGAGAACAGTTTTACGGCTTTCTTTTTAGGAAGTTGGCACGAACCAAATCTTAAAGCCGTTGAATCGATCTTGAAAATGGCAGATGCGCTTCCTGATGTCAATTTTCTTATCGTTGGCAGCGTTGGATGGGCATTTCAGGACAAAAAACATCCAACTAATATCGGATTTATGGGCGAAGTTGATGAGGAAACGAAATCGATCGTATTAGAAATTGCGGATGTAGCGCTGAATCCTGTGACATTTGGATCAGGAACAAACTTAAAGATGCTAGAGTATTTCGCGGCAGGCATCCCGGTCATTTCGACTCCTGCGGGAATTCGAGGACTAGGTGTGGAACACGGCAAGCATTGTATCGTCGCAGAGGTGGAGCAATTTGGAGACGCGATCGGGAAATTACGATCAGAGACTTCAGAGGCAAAACTGGCGCGAATCGAAGCTGCGAAAGATCTCGTTCAACAGACTTATGATTGGCGAGTGATTGCGGAGCGATTTATGAGTGCAGTGACGGCTTTCGAGTAAATTTCATCCGACGAATTGATTGTGAAAAAAGCGCTGATTACTGGACTGACTGGACAAGACGGATCGTACCTAGCGGAATTCTTGCTAGAACAGGGCTACTATGTCTATGGATTGGTGCGGCGATCGAGTTCGGGAAATGTCGATCGGGTACGTCATTTATCCGGTACGGTCGAGATTCTGTCTGGTGATTTGCTCGATCAATGTTCGCTAATGGATGCGATTTCGTATGCTCAAGCGGATGAAATTTATAATCTGGCTTCTCAAAGTTATGTGCCGCTGTCGTGGACGCAACCTGCTTTAACAGCGGAATACACTGCGTTGGGTGTTTCGCGATTGTTGGAATCAATTCGTCGCTGTAAGTCGGATGCGCGATTTTATCAAGCCTCAAGTAGTGAGGTGTTTGGGCAACCCGATGAATCGCCGCAAACAGAGCGAACGGCTTTTCGACCTCGAAATCCTTATGGAGTGGCGAAAGCGTATGCTCACTGGATGACGATTAACTACCGTCAGCAGTATGGATTGTATAGCTGTTGCGGTGTGACTTATACGCACGAATCTCCGCGTCGTGGAACTGAGTTTGTGTTCCGCAAAATTACTCGCGGTGCAGCGATGATCAAGATGGGACTTGCGAAAGAATTGAAGCTTGGAAATTTGGATGCCAAGCGCGATTGGTGTTATGCCAAGGATGCAGTTCGAGCAATGTGGATGATGTTGCAGCAAGAACAGCCAGACGATTACATTATTGCAAGTGGTGAAACACATTCGGTTCGTGAATTAGTCCAAGCTGCGTTTGATTGTGTGGGCTTGAATTGGGAGAACTATGTTTCAGTTGATCCGAGCTTTTATCGACCAGATGAAGAAGTGCAATTAGTCGGATCGATCGATAAAATTCGCAAACAATTGAACTGGGAGCCAGAGTATTCTTTCAAACAATTAGTCGAATTAATGGTCGATCATGATTTGAAGGAACTAAACCAGTCATGAAAATTGCGATCGATGTAACTCCTTGGATGCCAAAACCAAGCGGAATCGGGCTTTACGTCTCGAATCTAATTCAAGGATTAACCAAGTTACAGTCGCATGAATCGTTTGATTTAGAGCTAATTTATCAGCCCGGATTAAAGAATTGGCTCAAAAGAAACTTATCCTTTCCAGATTATTTACAACCGTATTCTAATCTGCATTTATTTCCATTTCCAGTAAGAGTTTCAAATCTATTTTTAGAAGCTCCATCTCTATTTTCTCGACAGTTCGATCGCTTTTCTCAAAATTCAGATATTGTGCATGGAACAAACTACACGGTTTTTCCTGTGCGCGGAAGTCGTAAAGTAATGACTATTTACGATATTAGTTTCATTAGATATCCTGAATATTCAAATTCAACCGTTAAAGCATATACAAATCGATTAAAGAAATGCCTTGAATGGACAGATTTAGTGTTAACTATTTCACACAGTTCTAAACAAGATATTGTCGAATATTTGGGAGTTGATCCGAGTCGAATCTGCGTGACGCATTTGGCAAGTCGATATCAAGTCCGTGAAATATCAGAATCTTCAAAGCCTTATATCTTGTTCGTCAGCACGATCGAGCCTCGAAAAAATCTCAAATCGCTAATATCCGCATTTGAATATCTGAAACGAAACTATCAAATCGAACATGACTTGATTCTAATTGGGCAAAAAGGCTGGCTGTATGAGCCAATTTTTGAGCAAATTGCTCGATCGACATTCCAATCCTCAATTCGTCATCTCAGCTATCTACCAGATGATCAAGTGGCTCAGTTTTACCAAGAAGCCGATGTCTTTGTTTATCCCTCGCACTATGAAGGCTTTGGAATGCCTGTACTAGAGGCTATGACTTTGGGTGCGCCTGTTGTTACGAGTAATAGTTCATCGCTGCCAGAAGTTGCGGGAGATGCGGCGATTTTAGTAGACCCAAATAATGTTGAACAATTAGCGGAATCGATTTTGAAAGTAATTCGCGATCGACAATTTCGCTCCTCTCTTGTCCAAAAAGGCAGAGAACAGGCTAAATTGTTCTCTTGGGAAAAGACCGCAAAAAAAACCTTGAACGCTTATCGATCGATTCTGTGATTTTAGTCAATCTTGCCTTTCTAGCCTCAAAACCAACCGGGCATACCGTCTATGCAAAGAATCTTTTGCCTGGGCTGAATTCGTTAAATCCCGTTTTGCTAACTGGGCAAGACTTGAAAGAATATTGCTGTTATAAAATCTCAGATCAACTCACTCCCGATCAAGGCACAAAGGGACACTTTGATCGATTGAAGTGGACGCAATTTAGCCTGCCTAAAATCTACAAAGAACTTCAAAGCAATCTCGTTTTCTCACCAATTCCTGAAGCGCCAATTTTTACTAAATGTCGATATGTCGTCACCCTGCATGATTTTATTCCGCTTAGATTTCCGCGATTTACCTCACCTTTAACTCAGTATTACAAGCACTATATTCCTCATGTTCTAAATCAAGCCGAACATATTTTGAGTGATTCCGAATCAACCGCAAATGATGCGATCGCATTCTACAAAATCCCATCTAATAAAATCACAGTCGTTCCGCTCGCCTACGACGATCAGCATTTCAAATTTCTCGACCTGCCAACCTCGAATTATTTCCTTTACGTTGGACGGCATGATGCTTATAAAAATATTGGTCGATCGCTGACTGCTTTTTCCCAACTTCCAAACGATTACGAATTCTGGATTGCAGGCTCCCCAGATCCGCGATTTACACCAGATTTAAAAACTCAGGCTGAAGAGTTGGGAATTGTCGATCGAATTAAATTTCTCAGCTATGTTTCTTATGCCGAATTGCCCGAATTAATCAATCGAGCGATCGCGCTTATTTTCCCTAGTTTATGGGAAGGTTTTGGTTTACCCGTTCTCGAAGCAATGGCGTGTGGAACTCCGGTCATTACCTCGAATCTTTCATCGATTCCTGAAGTTTCAGGCGATGCGACTTTACTAATTGATCCTTATGATGAAGCTGCGATCGCGAATGCAATGAAAGCGATTATTACTGATAGCCAACTGCGCCAACAACTGAGACAAAAAGGACTCGATCGGGCTTCACAATTCAGTTGGCAAAAAACCGCATCTCAAACCGCTGAAATTCTCAAACAATACTCGTAATTATTTTCTTGCCATTAGCATTACAACGCCGCAAATAATAAAGCCTACTCCAAACAATCGAATCATTGGAATTTCTTCATTGAAAATGAATTTTCCCATCATTACCGAAAAGACATATTGCAGTGCGACCGCTGGAGCCAGCACACTCAACGGAACACGAGTCAGCAAGAGAATATAGAGCACTGCTCCCGCCGCATAACAAGTCAATCCGATTACCAATTCTGGTGTTGTTGCAATCCCGATGATATGACTAACAACATTGTTTGCCGTCAATTGTCCTAATTTCAGTGCACCTGATTTAAGAAAGAATTGACCGCCCACACCTGCAATGATAGACACCAGAAACAACGCAAATTCTGGAATAGTCACAAGAAATCCTTTTGTTTTCTATTTGCTCTAGTTAAGTTTACAGCCTGCCTGAAGGTTCACCAGGAATTTCAATCCAGGCTACATTTATCTTGAAAGCGTGAGAAAATTCCCGATGGACTCTTCAACCCCAGTCAGACCTACTTACACCGACGAACAGATCGCAGTTTGGTTACGCGGTTTACTCACTCTAGCCTGGGCAGACGATGATTTCGATGAGACTGAGCAGAGCTTGATTGCGTCTCTGACCGAACACGAACTCACTCAGGCGGAAATGGAGCATTTATTTCAATCCGTTGCAATGGATGAATTGCGATCGGCTTTCGCAGACAGTCCCGCCTGTGCTGAAAATTTCCTCCGAACTGCGGTGATGGTCGCTCTAGCTGACGGCATTTACACTGCAACCGAAGACGCAATCCTAGAACAGTTTTGCGAAACGTTAGATACGGGCACTGAGATTCTAGAAAATTTGCGATTGACATTATGCGATCGACATCCCGAAACTCAAGAGCTACAACCCCATCCCGAACTGCATTTAGACCTGCTAAAGCCTGTACGATCGTGGCTCGATCACACCGAAGTTCACGATCCAAAAGTGGCTCGATTCTTGTGCAAAATGATTCCGCCTCAATGCCCTTTTGAGCGCGATATCAAGCTATTCGGGCATAAGGTTGTTCACATTCCACCGCTTTGTAAATTGAATCCACTCTATGATCAACTGGTCGGAATTCGCTTCCGGGCATTGTCTTATTTGGCGGATGAATGCGGCGAAGATGTGACCCCTTACATTTGAGGATAGATCAGGATTTTGTAAGTATCAGGTGTGGGCGAAACGGCACGATCGACGGCTTCAGCGAGATTTGAAAGAGGAAAGCGATCGCTAATCAACGCATCGACATCAATCCGCCGCTGAAACACAATCTCCGCCGCTAATGCCTGCACCCGATACGACGAACTATAGCTTCCCATCAAATCAATTTCCCGCCGATACAACACATTCGGATTAATCGGAATCTCAACTTCATCAGGAAACTCTGCAAAGAATAGAATCTTGCCGCCTTTCCGAGTGCAATCCAATGCCTGAAAAAATGCCTTATCGCTCGGAACTGCCAACAAACTGACATCGACTCCCATTCCTTGAGTGATTGTTTGAATTTTGCTCGATAGTTCAGGATCACGCGCATCAAGAGCGGCATCGGCTCCAATCCTCAAGGCTTTCTCAATTCGAGACGGAATTAAATCAGTCGCGATCGCTCTCGCCCCAAAGTATTTCACCAACATCACGAACATCAGCCCGATCGGTCCCGCCCCAGTCACCAAAACGGTTTGCCCTGGCTGAATCTGCGCTTTCTTCACCGCTTTCAAGCAGCAGTTCGTCGGCTCCACAAAACTCGCCTGCTCAAACGTCACATTATCCGGAATTTGCATCAATCCACCATTCCGCACAATGTGACCCGGCACTTTCACATATTCTGCAAACCCGCCCCCGCTCGGCACAAATCCCGCTGTCGTTGTGATGTTCTTGTACACGTCGCACATTGAGAAATTCTCATTCAAACAATAAGCGCAGTGCATACAGGGAATGTGATGCAGAACGATAATGCGATCGCCAATTTTCCAATTTTTAACTTCTGATCCGACTGCCGCGATCGAGCCTGCGGTTTCATGCCCAAATATCCGAGGCGGCTCTAATAAAGGATACTTAATCTTTTTAATGTCCGACTGACACAAGCCCACGACTTGAACCTGTACCAGCACTTCATCGGCTGCAATTTCGGGTTTTGGAACATCTTCGTACTGGAGTTGATTCACTCCACGAAAGACTTGCGCTTTCATAAATAGATTGATGTGATTTGTCGATCGAGACTCTATCACTAACCGTCTCTCTTCCTCAGTTAAACTGAAAAAACTTTTATTCTGGTTGCCGCCGATGTCAGCCCAAATTCAACAACAGGTTCTCGATGGTTTGCAACAGCTTTCTTCTGAGGATCAGCAAACTGTCTTAAATCTTGTGATCAGCCTCCAGAACAAGCACCCTCAATCTTCTGAAACTCCTCAATCGTTTCTTGATGTTGCAGGAGAGTATGTGGGTCGAGGAGAAGGGGCAAGCGATTTATCAACCAACCCCGAATATATGGAAGGATACGGAGAAAATGCGTCAACAGGTCATTCTTGACACGGGAGCGATCGTTGCCCTAATCAATCGTCAAGACCAGCAGCATCAATGGGTTGTCCGTGAACTCGCAACCATCCAACCGCCTCTAATCATTTGTGAAGCCGTTATTTCAGAAGCATTTTTTCTACTGAGGCGCGTCAGAAATGGAATTGAGACTCTCAAAGATCTACTAACCCAAGTTGCTAGTTAGAAGCGGTCAGGGAGCAAAGCCAATAAAATCTCTTCAAGATGTTGACCCTCGAAGAGAAGAAAAATGCTTGACGAAATTATAGCGATTTATGCAATTACCGACGACTT
>NZ_JBNXVP010000055.1:0-38665 GCF_050565645.1 Leptolyngbya sp. AN10 | reverse complement strand
CAACAGTGCTTCTGCCAACCAAGTTGGAATGGCAAGATTGGATTGTTCTGTAGTGGTAACTTCTAACAAACCTGCTACAGTAAAGCTAACATTATTTTCTGACATCGGGAACTGCCTCCATGCAGGATGACTCGATGTCTTTTCTTAGCGAATTTAGCGAACTTTGGAATCCCCTCTGCGTCTTGTTTCTAGCATTTATCTTTGCACGGGTTGCGTATCTCGTGGGCATAGGTGTTTTGCTCAACGATCAACGATCGGAAGTTTAACAAGCCCTGCATAAACAGATTGGGGCGCAGAAACGTATACGCCATCTGGGTTGCTTGGATCGCCGATTCGACAGCCGCATGGTAGCGCAAAAAACGCACGGGAGAGTCAGCGTTGGCGGCGAACTGCGACAGTTTAACGATGCGCTTGACACCGCTTTGTTTCGCTGCTTCGACAAACGCAAGTTGTTGTGCTTCAACCTGTTCTGTTGAGTTGGTGACAAGGAAGGCTCGATCGACCCCTGCCAGGGCAGAGAGCAGTGTTTCAGAGCGATCGAAATCAGCCTCGACCATTTCGATGCCCAGATCTGCAATTGCCTTAGCTCGATTGCGATCACGTTCCCGTGTGCCAGAGGCATCGCGCACCATCGCGCGAGCTTGAACGTTTTGCGAGGCGAGACGCTTGAGTACCTCCAGCCCGTTATTTCCAGTTGCGCCAGTTACTAAGATCATTTGAATCTCCTGATTAGATTTTGAGCATTCTTCTGCTCTACACAGCAGAAGGTTTTGAAACGAATATTCGACGAGTTGCAATTGTCCAAAGACTACTCGCTTAATGGTTTTCAGTTCGCTGTGTATCCACCATCAATCACTAGCGCTTGTCCAGTAAAGTTTTGTGGGCAGTGTCCAGGTGGCTCAGGCGATTATTTAGAGGTGGGAAAATCATTTTTTTGTGGGGTAAAAGATGAGCCGCAAAATCGAAATAGAAGAGGCGATGCCCTTTATTCGCAACGACGATCGCAATATGAAGCCCTAACATTCCCGATTGACAAAAGCCCTTAATTCAACAATCTTGTCGCGAAAGTGCCGGATGTCGCAGTATGAGTAATGTGCAAAACTCACGGAACAATTGCAGTAACGCGGATTTCAATCCGCATCGTTGGAAGTCCAAGAGCCGCGACTCCTACCTGTGTCCAAATTGGGGCATGGTTGGGCATGTAATGGTGATATAGCTTGACCATCACATCGTTAACCTCTGGGGGCAACCCGCCAACATGGTAAGAATTGACGTGAACAACATGCTCCCAACCCGCTCCAGCAGTCTCCAGAGTTCGCTCTACGTTCCGAAACGCCTGGGCAATCTCGTCCGCAAGCGATTCAGGAATTTGCAGATCGTCATCCCAGCCACCTTGTCCTGATGTCTCCACGCGATCGCCAATTTTTACCGCTTGCGAGTAGTGCAATTCATTCAGCATGTATTCCCCATAACCGGAGGTGACAAAAAACTTGGGCTTATTCATGGTGTTCCTTCTCTTCCCAATTCTTACAATGATTTGTGAAATTCTTATGGTGCAAAGCGAGTTCGTTTCGGTATCGTCCGATTTAGACACTAATGTTCAGAATTCACTTGCCAGGTAATCACAATGATTTCTACAAACACTAAGACCACTAACAGCCGCGAAAACGATCGTAAAATAGCTTCCATTGTCCAGTTCTGACTCTGAAGCTCCCAGATCGTCACAATAATGTTCACTCCAATCACCAACCAGGGTAGAATGACCGCTGAATTCTGTCTGCGATAAGTACGAATCGTCGCCTCACGCCAAAATGGGAAAGTACTGAGGAAACAAATGAAGTAAGATGCTCCTGCACTGGCGAACAAGCTGGTTTGAAGACTCGAAGGCAGGTTCGGGTAGCCAAACGCGATCGCTGTCAGACAAACTCCCAGCGCGAGATACAGGAAAGTAAATAAGGTAAATCGTTTCATTCTTTCTCCAATGGGGCTTATTCTCTGTACCAGACACGCACACATTGAAAGTAATTGATTGTCACGCCTTGACTGATCATCACTGGATGGAAACTATTACTGGTCGTTAATCCGTAGTCACCATCGCTTGTGCCTTCGATGCGATCGGGTAAAACAACAGTTTCCACATTGATCACCTGGATCGATTTACTTGCGATCCACTGATTGACAGCACTCACAATCTCAGAGAAGGATTCATACTCGGAAGCTCCGCCGAAGGGTCCCCGTTCTGTAATCCGAGGCGCAAAATCCTTGCATTGAATCAAAGCCACTTTATCTTGTCTCATTCTGTTTCTCCTGTTTTAATCAAAATTGACCTTTAGCTCAAAATCAAACTCCGAACAGTCTGTAAAACCCTTCACAGTGCAGTTTTGTGGGCAGTACTCACCCTACTGGCTACAACAACCATTGGGTCAGCGGATGAACCAGGTAGCGGAGCGAGAACGCCTCCCAGATCGCACCGACGATGAACAGTGGGAGCGTGGACAGACTCAGCCAACCGAGCTGTTGCAGCCCACGGACGTAACCCTGGCGATGGTTCCGAGTCCCGATGGTTGCGGGGCGAACCCAAGACCGACCCAGGATGTATGTGCCAAACATTAGGAGGGCGTAAGCTTGGAGTTCGATGAGTATTGTCAGCGAGTGCGGGATCAGTGCCACCGCCATAATCTTGCTAGTCGGAGCCATCACTAAACCGAGAGTGAACGTCTTATACGCAAACATGGCGATGCCAGCAAAGGGAACAATCAGCGAAGGGAGCACGATCCACAGCGCGCCGGTCGTGAGGTTGACTCCCAGGATAGTCAGCGAGAACAGCCAGGGGTTATTGAATAGCGATCGAACAAGATCCGCCGTTCCGTTGTCTTCCAGGATGGCTGCCTGAGTTGCGCTCAGATTGGGGAAGACCATCGCCACTACTAGCCCGGTGATGACTAAGCCATACACAATGGCGTTGATAGTGAGGTAGGCGCGAAAATTAGTGCGAATGATCTGAAAGGGTTTGCGAAGAAATCGCCGAAGCGGGTGTTTGGCGCTGGGAGTAAGTGGTCGTTGTGGAGACTCGTCTTTGGTGGCGATCGTTTTGCGTGACATGTTTTAGCTCCGATATTTGGTGATGGATGCAGTGATGCTTGCCAGAAAAAAGCTTAGGCAAATCTTGCCAGCAAAAGGCTAAGAGCAAAGGAAAAGGCATGAAAGCTGATATGGGCTAACATCGCAGCCTCAAGCGAGTATTGCCAAAAGAGCCAGCCAAAAGCAATGCCAGCAATCCCATTCAGTAACAACGCCCGAATAATCACAACTGGAGTGAGGGGAACGATCGCGGCAGTCGCTGGCAGGTGTAGTAGTCCAAATACCAACGCGGCTAGAACGATCGCACCTTGATATATTCCTTGGCTTGGCAACGTAATGCCTTGTTTTAAGACCTTCCACGCGATCCAGACAAGCAGCGACATTAAGCCCCAGCGCATCAGAATTTCCTCAGTGATGCCACCATAAAGCATTGCCGTCAGTGAACTCAGCCAATTTGGTTCTGTGTGACTGGATACCTGAAGCGCTTCAGGTAGAGCAGGTTGCATCAACCGATCGAGCAACAAGACAACGATCGTCGCCGCTGCACCCACACCCAAGCTCCACTTCATCTCAACGGCAAAAGATGGAGACTTAGCAGTGTGAAACACCCAATAATCAATCAAATGGGAGCGTAATCCAACACGATAGGCACAACCAATTCCAATCAGAATGGTGATTGCCAGTAGAACTGTAAGCTGTAGTCCTTGCAGAAGCAGTAAAACCCACAATGGAGGCGTTTTTTCCAATACTTCTGGAGACAGTTTCGCTAACTGTTGCTCGACTAAGGGAATAGATGTAATCGTAACCATCAAAATTCCCACACTGCCGAGTACAAATAAAAGTCCGAATTGTTTCAGAGTTGCCATTGGTTTAATCTCCAGATGATCCATCCTATTAGCTCATGCCAGCAACTTCCATCACCTGTATCGTTGTATTTTCAATGCACTTTGATGCCTCAACTTAACGTTTCGTACACGCATATTGCTGTTGGATGGCATTGTTTTTGTACACTTCTAGTGTTCCAGATTGCTGGCTATCCAATGTTCCATCCCAAACCCAGTATTGATAATTACCATTCTGAAACTTGTAAACTCGAACGCCTTCTGTTGCTTGGCTTGTTCCTCTTCCCAAGCTCAAATTTCCGTTGGAACTGGTTGAGCGATAAAGGAGTTCTCCTGATGCTTTCGTTTTCCAGATATTGACGTTGTATCCGCCTTGGCATTGCAAGTTAAGGAGCAAATTAGCTGTAGAATCGGCTTTTGCAGGTAAGGCGAAATGAACTATCATGCTGGTTGCTAAAGTCAGAAGAGTTGTGGAATAAGTTAGGAATGCTTTCATAGTGTTCCCTCTAAGTATTTGAGTTGGTAAGTTTACGGTAGAGCAGTCGTGAAGTTACTTTACCGATGACCCTTTCGATCGCTCTGGGAAACGGGTTCGGATACCTTGTCGCGTTTGAACACTCGGAAAACAATCACCAGGAAAACGGGAATCAGCACGAGAGAGGTGATGTCGTAGAACCTCGCATGGTACTCGCTGATGCTGAACAGGGCGGGCGTTGTGAAGAAGCTTCCAGACCAGTTGAACAAGAGAAAGTACGCGATGTTGTTGGCGAAGTGTGCGCCGATCGCAAGCTCAGTCGTGCCGTCGATCAAAGAAACGATCGCATATAGCAAACCCGTACCGACGAAGAGTCCGAGGAACATCCCGATCCAACCACCCTCCTGTGACTCTGGATTGGTAGCGTGCGGCAGGGTGAAGATCACAGCCGACAAGATCGCTAGAAACACGCGGTTAGACCAGATCAGGCTTGCGCCCTGCACGATGTACCCGCGAAAGAAAAGCTCCTCGGTAGTCGTCTGGATCGCAGTGATGACTAGCGCGATCGGCACAAAGAGCGCGAACGTCTTGAGGTCGGAGTTGAAGGAGAAGGTGTCGGGGTAGAGGAGGTACTGCCCCAGCCCGCCGAGCAGCACCCACGGCACGAACCCAGCCACGAAGCCGTGACCGACGCGAGTCCAACTGATCTTCTCCCTCGCTGTGATGAGCGTCCGGGGATGACGCTGGTGAATGAGGGTGACGGCGATGAGAATTCCCACAAGCCACACCGGAAAACCTGCCATGACCACGACGAAGCCCCATATTGGACCGAACGCGGCGTAGTCAAGCCGACTGAACGCCGCGACACCCTCTTTGCCGCCGATCGCCAGCGCGATGAGTGCGCTTGCAACGTTGGCAACGACCATCCAGGCAAGGAGGATGATCATCAGCCCCAGAACATACCGCCACCACCGATACTTACCCCACCCGGCAGCCTGTACATAAGTCACGTCTTTCACTTCCGTTCCGAGTCCCTGTTTTCCTTTGATTGCTTTGATTCTCATCTTTGTCTCCTTTGCCCGTGCCTGTATGTAGTGCTTGGATTTGATCGCTAAATCTGTTTTCGACAGCATCAATCTCGCTGGTTTCACTTGCTGTTGAATCACAGATTGGTGTGGAGAAATCTCGATCGCTTGTTTGAATGAACTGGAGATGAATAGAGCTTAGTGACTTGCAGCAACAATAGCTGTTATCAACTCTGTCATTTTCCAACGTGCGGTATATCGAATGTTATTAATAAATAGGGTTGGAGCAGTTGTTACTCCACTGTGTCTTCCACCTTCGATATCTTCATTAATGCGATCGACATACACTTGTTTATGCAGGTCTTTGAGAAACTGCGGAATATCAAGCTCTAAATCGTTGGCGTACTCAACAAGATAACCATTCTCCAACTTTTGCTGATGAGCAAATAAAGTGTCGTGCATTGACCAAAACTGTCCTTGGTTAGCAGCGGCTTCGGCAGCTTCAGCGGTTCGTTGAGCATGAGGATGAATCTGTGTTTGCGGAAAATGACGGAAGATAAAGCATAAATCATCCTTTCCAGAAGCAGCACTTAGCTCTCGCTTGATTGCTTGAATCAGCTTGTAAACGTCCGCGCTTTTAGAGCATTGATAGTCTCCATACATCACCAGCACGACCTTAGCACTTGGTACACCTTGCATCCAATCCTGGGTTGAAGGTGGCACAAGTAAGGAACTGTGGCTACGATTGTCGTTCATTTTTTTATATCCGCATCAAGCAGTAACACTTTGGGCAATATTGTCCGAACCATTGTTCTATACAACCCCTAACGATTTCATCGGACATTGATTGCACCCAAAGTTGCGGCTGCTTGAACGGTGAAAATTGCCTTTGAAACTGCTTGACCGACCAACTCCTCTCTTGCGATCGCCTTAATTCGCGATCGCGCTTCAGGACGTTCTTCAGGTCTGAACACCGCGTCAGTCAGGTGAGAGGCTTGCATCAAACTAATCAATGCAGCCATCCGAGAATCCAGTCCAATGTCTTCTAACACGGCTGCACGAACTTGATGAACGATCGCACGTTGAATGGATTCATCCGTTAGAAAATATCGCTGTGTTGGGAACAGTCCAAGAATGCGTTGCTCTTGTCGTTCTAAAACTCCTAAATCAACTAAGTTCTGCAACACAATCGTTTGAATTCCTAGGTATCTCCGTCTCCAGCGAGTCACCCAGAACCTTGCAGTTCGAGGACGAGACGATGCTAGAACCTCACTGAGGCGTTGATCTAAGAATTCATTGCCTGTGTTGCCTGCGGTTCCTGCGGAGTTGCGCGAAGCGCTAAACGCACCGATCACCCGATTGTCGTTGTCGATCTCAAGTCTGCCTTGCAGTACTAAGTCTAGTAATAAAGAACCGACCAAGCCATAGTCGAGTGCAGAGTACCAAGAGAAGCGAGTTTTCCCAGTTTGGGGATTGAGTGCAAGAAGGATTAAATCCTGTGAAAGATATTGCATGATGAATTCCTGATTGAGGTGTGCTGCGTTAGCGTAGGTTGCGCCAGCGACGAGCAAATTCCTCTAGAACTGAGCTAGAGAGTTGCGATTGCAACCATTCAAATGCCTGTTTTTGATAGGGGTAGTTCGATGGCTCGTAGTAAATGGCGGCATCAGTCAGTTGAATTGGCGCATTGCTCCCTCGACGAAGAGCCTGCCAGGTTTGAGTGCCAACGATGCCATCTGCAACAATGCCATTCTGCTGCTGGAACTGAACCACTGCGGCACGAGTCGCATTGCCAAAGGCTCCATCGACTGCAATGTTTATTCCTTTCGCATTGAGCAATTGTTGTAGCTCAGTGACAGCAACACCAGAATCGCCTTGGCGGAGTGTTGGGTCTGTAGCTGTGGGGGTAGAGGTCATAGATTTATCTCCTAACTGCATGACTGTTTGCATAAATTCAATATAGGAAATTGCCTTCAGTCCGTCGTCTACAGTGAGTTGAATTTTTTACAGTACAAATTGATAGAGTAACTCTGCGATCGCAAAGTAGAAGGCTGACTATAACTTAAGTTATAGTCGGGTGCGCTTATTCGTTTTGGAAGTAGATCAGTTCGTAGATTAACTATCAGAGTAGTCTGCTCAATGGAAAGAATGGGGTGTAGGCAATCCCCTACTGTGCGAGTTGGTCGATAAAAGCATCATCGTTGCGTGGCGGTTCCCATACTCCTAAACCAGCGAATCGCATTGCACCGTATCCCAGGCGCTACAAAGTAATTGAAGTGTTTGATAGCGTGAAGCTGCCGCCAAGATTTGTTTGTACAGTCATGTTACTTCAACGTTGGCTAACGTTTAGCCGCTTTGTCCGATCGGGCGAACAATAATTTCATTCACATCCACATCGGCGGGCTGCTCGATCGCAAAGGCAATAGCACGGGCGATCGCATCTGCTGGAATCACTGTCTCCCGATAGTTCTTCGCCCACTGCGCCGCTTCAGCATCAGTGATGGTGCTGGCAAGTTCAGATTCCGTTACTCCAGGCGAGATCACTGTGACCCGAATCTCTGTCGATTCCTGCCGCAGTCCTTCAGAAATCGCCCAAACCGCAAATTTAGTAGCGCAGTACACGGCTGCTGTTGGGGAAACGGCATGTCCCCCGATCGAGGACAGATTGACGAACTGCCCAGATTGTTGCTGCTTGAAGATAGGAAGGGCGGCAGCGATACCGTGAAGTACACCGCGAATATTCACATCGATCATCCGGTTCCACTCGTCGATCTTCAATGCTTCCAGTTTGGAGAGCGGCATCAAGCCTGCGTTGTTCACAACGACATCAACGCGACCAAACTTCTCCTTGGCAAACTCGACAAAGGCTTGCATCTCTTCAAGGCTAGTCACATCAAGGGCGCGATAGGCGGCTGAACCTCCTTTGTCGCGAATGTCAGACGCGATCGCTTCGAGTCGATCGGTGCGCCGTGCGCCCAACACAACTTGCAAACCCTTGCCAGCGAGCAGACGCGCGGTTGCTTCACCAATGCCACTGCTCGCACCTGTAATCAGCACAACTTTTTGGGTGTCTTCGTGAGTTGTCATGAGTCTTATCTCCTAGTCATTTTGCAATTATTTTGCAGTCATCGAGCTAACTTATGTTGCAGCACTAAAACGCTTTATCGCGCAGTGAAGACTTCTCGTAGGGCTTGGGCAGCATCAATAATGCGATTCCCTGTGATTTCATAGCGTCCCTGATATGCGCTCTTTCTACGCCGCGAGCTTCGTCATAACGGTTGTTTGGTAGAAATTCATGGCGAATATAACCATCTTTCGTGACCCACATCCCTACATAAGGGTTATTGGGTTGCGAGGCTTGTGTGTTAGCTTGATTTGGATTCATAGTTTGGCGATTACTAGGGGTTTGAGGAGATGGAGCAACTGACGGAGATTCAGTAGCAGGGGATTCTGCTGCGGGTGCTTCTGCCGTCGATTGAGAAGTACAGCTGATCAATGCAAAGGCTCCCAAACTGATCGTCACTGCCAATGTTCTGAGCATCAATTGTGTTTTCATGTGAGACCTGCTTTATGTCAATAACATCTAATTGCAGAGGCAAGATCTGAGTGCCGAACCCAGTTAGAGACTGTTGGACTTGAACAGTTTCATCCTATAAGCAAGAAACAGAAGGTTAAATACACAAACCTCGCAGAGGATTGCCTAATCCTCTCAGAAGGCGCAAACAAAGAAGAAAGATCTCCTATAATGATTGGCTATATCAATTAGGAGTTCAGCATGACAGTCGAGGAACTGAATCATGATCTCGCGATCGACGCTTCTCTTAATGGAGATATTTTGCCAACGCAACGGCAGTTGGCGATTGATCAATGTGCGAAAATAGCAACACTCATCGATCGGCATACAGACAGCAAGGGAAACATTTATTATCCAACTGCGATCGATCCCTTAGTTTTTCTGAGATGCGATACTTCTAAATCAGTCCAAGCGGTCAGCGAGCCGTTGTTTGCTCTGGTGGTGCAGGGCGAAAAGAAATTATTGCTGAATGAGGAAAAGTTTCAATATGGTGTTGCTCAATATTTGGTGATGTCAGTAGATTTGCCGTTGAGCGTCTGCATGGTCGAGGCACCACCCGATCAACCCTATCTCGGCTTGAAGCTGAAGCTAGACCCAGTTCAACTCTGTGAGATTATTGCTCAAATAAACCCAGATAGCGATCGCAAAGAAAACTCAGTCAGAGGCTGGTGCGTTAGCGATGCCAATCCGTCTTTACTTGATTGCGCCATCCGGTTAATCAACCTGTTAGAGACACCACAGGATATCCCGTTTCTCGCCCCGATGATGATCCGCGAAATTTATTACCGTCTACTCACCAAGCACCAAGGTGAAGCGATTCGTCAGGTTGCCACCGCTGGCAGCAACATGCAGCGAATTGCAGACGTGATCAGACAAATTAAGGTAGAGTTTACCCAGCCGCTGCGGGTTGAGGATCTCGCTGAACAAGCGAATATGTCTACAGCATCGTTCCATCGCCATTTCAAAGCAGTCACCTCAATGAGTCCGCTGCAATATCAAAAACAATTGAGATTGTTAACCGCGCGTCAGATGATGCTGGCTGAAAAAGCTGATGCAGTTCAAGCTGCTTATCAAGTCGGGTATGAGAGTGCTTCACAGTTCAGTCGCGAATATGTCCGTATGTTTGGTGCGCCGCCTATCCGGGATGTTGAACGTTTACGAACAGCCGAAAGTACCAAGTAGGGGTTGCTGAAAAAGCCCTAAAGCTAGGCGGATAGATTGATTCAGCGTGGTTAAGAGTTGCTAAAGTGCAAGGAAAATTGTGCCCTACCGCTGCAATCCTTTAAACCGTCGTTATAGCAAGTTAAAACTTTTACAATACACATTGATGGAGCAGCCCTACGATCGCGAAGTAGAAGGCTAGCTATAACTTAAGTTAGAATCCGAATTCGATCGAAAGTACACCCTACAAACTGACAATGCCGCGCTTAACCGCAACAATCACAGCTTGGGTACGATCGCTGACATCTAACTTATTCAAAATCCGATTGACATGAGATTTGACCGTGCCTTCCCCAATATTCAAAGCCGCCGCAATCTCGGCATTACTCATCCCCTGTGCCAGTGAGCGAAGTACTTCCAGTTCTCTTTCACTCAGTTCTGGATTGCTGAGGTGCTGTACCAACTTCGCTCCCACATCGGGCGGAATGTACTGCTGACCCCGATGAACGGTGCGAATGGCATTTAGAAGCTCGTCCGGTTCAGTTTCTTTCAACAAGTATCCTTTTGCTCCTGCCTGCAATCCCCGATAGATATCTTCGTCACTATCATACGTGGTTAGGACAATAATCCGAGCTGATTTAGTAACAGCACAAATTGCACCAATGGCGGCAACTCCTTCCACTTCAGGCATTCGCAGATCCATGAGTGTGACATCTGGTTGGTGTTCCTTAAATAGAGCGATCGCTTGTTCCCCATTTTCAGCTTGAGCAATCACATTCATATCTGGATCACGGTTAATGATCGTAGCTAATCCTTGCCGAAAAATAGCATGATCGTCTGCAATCAGAACTCGAATGGTTGTGGCTTGGCTCATCGTGATGCTACTCCCGATCGACAGTGACCATGATCTCTGTTCCTTGTCCAGGTTGACTCCGAATCGTGAGTTGTGCACCGATGCGCTCTGCTCGTTCGCTCATGCCGAGTAAGCCAAACCCCTCAGAGGCTGGAATGCTTCCAACTCCAAAGCCCTGTCCATTGTCTTGTACGCGCAAGCAAACTTGATCGCGATCGTAGATTAGCTCCACTCGAATTTCATCAGCATTCGCGTGTTTAGTCGCATTCGTTAATGCTTCCTGTCCAATCCGTAACAAATTACTCTCGACTTCAGCGGGTAGAAAATACGCCGCACCCTCGATTTCATAATATAAAGTGGTATCCAATGCGGCAGTTCTAAGCTGAGCGACGAGATGATGGAGAGCGCTCTGTAAACTGCCTTCCTCCAAAAGCTGAGGACGCAGTGCGACGACCGATCGCCGCGCTTCAATCAGTCCAGTTCGCGCCAATTCTTTGATCAGATCCAGGTGTGCCTCAGTTGCTTCTAAATCATCCGTTAACACCTGTTTCGCGGCTCCCACCTGAGCCAGAATGCCTGTAAAAGCCTGAGCGAGTGTGTCGTGAATTTCGCGTGCCATGCGGTTGCGTTCTTCCAGAATCGAGGCTGCTTCTGCTCGTTTTTGCAGCGTCATATCTCGCGCCAACCAAATCACCTGTTCGTGCTGAATCGGGGCAATGCGAGCCGAAAACCAGATTTCTCGTCCAGCGATCCACTGGCGGTATTCAACGGTGAGTACTTGTTGGGTTCTCACCGCCTGCTGAATGTAACTCAGGAATTCATCGGCTTGTTCCTTAGCATAAATTTGATGCAGTGTTTTGCCAATATACTCCTCCTTGTACAACTCTCCATAGGACGGATTTCCTTTGATTGCACAGACCAATTGCCCTTCAGCATTGAAGATGCAAAGCGGATCGGGAATGGCTGAAACGAGTGCCCGTAGTTCTGCTTCAGAGGCTTGCAACGCTATTTCTGCTTGCTTGCGATCGCTAATATCCGCAATCACCCCTTCGATGTATCCATCGCCTGCATTCAGATAAAAAGAGAAAAGCCCCCAAAACACTGTCCCATCTCGTTTTCGCATCTGTGCTTCATAGCTTCGCACTTCCCCATCACGCTTCAGCAACTCAATAGCGTGTTGGCGATCGCTGGGATCTGCATAATAGCCTGGGGTGTGTTCAAGCCCAATGATCTCCTCTGGTGAATCAAAGCCAAACAGATTGGCATGGCGTTGATTGGCATCAAGAAGTAATCCATCCGAGAGGCGGGTGCGGAAGATGCCGACCTGCGAGTTTTCAAAGATCGTTCGGAACTTGGCTTCACTGCGTTGTAATGCCTCTTCTGCTTGTCTACGCTGGGTGGTGTCATTGCCCACCGATAAGATTTCAACGACATCTCCCTGGTCATTAAAGATGGCTTGATTTGACCAAACAACCCAAACTCGCCGACCATCTCGACACAGGTTTTCACCCTCGCCTTGCGGATACGATTGAGGATTGCGAAGTAAATCGTGAACAAATGGTTTGACATCGCGTCCAGAGGTTTCGATATCTGGAATGATGGTTTCAAACAAGGTTCGCCCTAAAATCTCAGGTTCTTCATAGCCCAGGAGTTTTACCCCATAATCGTTGATGTAGTGAATCCGTCCTTGCGTGTCATAACGAAGGATGACGGAATTCGCGGTTTGTAGCAGGTTACGATAATTCGCTTCACTTTGTCTCAATGCGGCTTCGGTTTGTTGACGTTCCGCGATCTCTTGCTGCAAGGCTTGAGCTTGCTCTTCTATTTTCCTTTCCAGTGTTTCGGCATAATCTGCTAACCGTTCATACAACCGAGCATTCTCCAGTGAAATTGCTGCCTGAGCCATTAACAGTTTCAGGACTTGCAAGCGATCGCGCTTAAACACTCCGGTACTGAGATTGTTCTCCAGGTAAAGAATGCCAATGAGCTGACTCTGTTGGAGAATTGGCATACAGAGAAGCGATCGCGTCTGTTGGTTCTGAATATACAAATCAGTTAAAAAGGACGATTCGCTGACTGCATCATCAAGTACTAGGGTTTCTTGAGTGCGTTCTACCCAGTGAATGACAGAGGCAGGAATCGTTGCACAGTCAGCAACAGCAAGCTTTTCTAGATCACATCTACTTCTGCTGCATTGAGCGACCACAATAAGTTGATCGGCTTCTAAAAGAACCAGAGCGCCTATTTCGGCTCCTGCATTTTCGATCGCCATCTGCATCAACGTGGCAATTAATCGATCGAGATGGATGATTTCTGAGAGAGCTTGAGCCGTTTTCATCACCGCCGCCAAACCGATCGCCACAGTCGGATGAAGGATCATTTCATCAGTCAAGGTCGAATCTGATTGCTGCATCAGGTTGAAATTGGGTCGTTGTGGATGGCGTTTTTCCATGTCTCTAACTCCTCTTTCAGGTAGATTTGAGCAATCTTTTCCCGACCTCGCGCCAAATCGTTGAGCCGCTAATTCATAAGCTGATACCACCAATGATGCTCTGATCTCTGCTTTTCGTCCATACAGTTCTTGAGGAATGCAAAACTGTTCAGAAATAAGGTTCACGAAAATCAGGTGTCGCAACAACTCTCCAAGCAGAAGATCAGAATAATTTAGATTGAAGTGCGATCGTCCGATGTCTTCATCTCGTCTCAAACCGACTGCTCGACTGGAGAATCCAAACTTGCTCAAGCTCATAAAACTCCCCACGCTGCTCGATCGCGAATCCATTCAATAACAGCGCTAACCACACTTGCACCAACGGCATCTTCAGCGATCGCTGAAGCTTTAACAGAGGAACTGCCTGCTCTCGTTGGCTCAACCAAGTTTGAATCGCGGCTCCCCACTCGGAGACATCTTCCTCATGTGCCAGTGCTAGAGCTTGTTCATACGCGACTTCAGGATCAACCACTTGCATCACTTCATGCAATGCCTCAATCAATCGCATTGGCTCCACTTCTACGACAATCGACTGTGACTCGTTCTCCTCGATCGAGATCGGTTTGCGTGGCAAGGTATCAAATGGCTCAATATACTCATCAAACTCGATCTGCATCGTTTGCCGCACATACTGATCAAACGCTGCTTCACTCATGATCGGACCGTCCTGGCTTGCCGTCGCTAGAATTTCCTCAAAGGCTCGCTGAGATCGCGCTGCAAACACGGCGGTAATCTGCGAGATTGCTTCACCCGCCACCTGCAACTGTCCGGCACACTCTAAATCGACGATCGATGCTTCCACCTCCTGCCACAATTGATCCAACTCTGCGGTTTCTGGCGACTGAGCCGCTTCCTCTAGCACTTTCCATAGCGGTAATTGAAGCTGTCTCATGCCACCACCAACGGATGATGCAGACAAGGACGCATCGGGCACAACTGCGGGTCGATGCGCTCTAGACTCGCAAACTTGCGGATTCCGTATTCCTCATCTAGCAACGCTAGCAGTTTGCGAACATAAAGATGCACTTGAGTCGGAACCATGCCGACACAGTGAATCGGTTCGACGATCGCAATCTGTTGCTGTCCCTGCCAGACTTGCGCCGAGATCGCATGAACTGGAGTGTCCCCGCCCACAGCCCGATACACCACCAACACCGCATAGTAGAGGTAAGCAAATTCTGAAGTCTCCACTTCTAATGTCTTCAGCACCGATTCTTGCCGAGTGCGATTGCGCTGCTGATTTTTACGATCGCGGTGACGCGCATACGATCGCCGACTGTAGCAAACCTTGGGATTCCAGCAGCCATCGCCCTCAGTTCCGTGTAACGCCTGCGCTTGTGCCGCATCGAGCATCGCGCACTTTTGGCATTTCAAGGGAATCGCCTTTGCCACGACTACCTCCGTATCAGTGCTAACACCGTATTCAGCCAGACTTGCTGCGCTTCAGACAACTTTGGAGGAGGGAGTGGCTGGCGATAATCAATTCGAGTCCCGTAGCGAGCACGATCATAAAGCTGGTCAAAAACAGCTTGCAGCGCCAAAACAGGTTCCGGCTCACCTGGCTTTAAGGGAATCGGAATGTCTGGCAAGGGTTGATCGAGCATCACCGCATACAGATCCGCGATCGGGCGTTGCTCACTGCGACTAATCAAAATTCGGTAAGTGGCATCGGTTCGCATCCCCTGCATCGCCATCGGTTTTGCGCCGTGCAGTACATCGATTTCCACCAAATGCGTTTGACTCGCCAAAACCAATCGGCGTTTCTTTTCATAATCCGCCCGTCCATCTTTTGCTCGCTTGTTCGTCGGAGAGAGCAGTTCAACGATCGTAATCACTTCATCGGTGCCCATTTCGCGCACTTCAGGGTAGCGCTGATACAGTTCAATTGGCATTGGGAGCGAAACTTTTTGGGGTTGGACTCGAGTTGCGACACTGCCTGCCTGCTGCTCGATCGCTGGTACTGATTTTGTCTCGCCGCGTTCAGCAAACACAATTGCATCGGGAATTCCAATCAAAATCTCGTCGTCTTGGTCATCGGTTTGATACGTGCGAGACTCCACTTCAACGTAGTACTGCGTTCCGAGTTGGGGCGCGATCGCGTCCGCCATTGCCACCATGAAGCGAGTGTGGAACGACGACCAGAAGGCAGCGTATTCAAGATAAGGGTCCATTCCAGGAAAAGGCGATGGCATGGCGACTCCAAAACATCAAGACTGATTTTGCCATTACTGCACCGACAGAGATTGTAACTGCGTCTGCACCCAAGCCTGATCCTCAGCAGACAGAGTTGGAGGCGGTACAGGCTGATCGTAAGGCAGGCGCAAATCGTAACTCGCTCGATCGTACACCCCAGTAAAAATCGCCTGTAATTCGACCACTAACGCTGAATCATCGGGCTTCAGCGGCAACAGAAACGAAGGCAATACTTCACGCAAACTAAATCCATACAAATCTGCGGTCGGGCGGTTTTGCGCCTGACTCACCACAATTCGATACTGCGTTCGCGTTGCTCCCGTCATCGCCATTGGGCGACCCCCACGCAACAAATCAATTTCCACTAAATGAGACAAGCTATTGAGTACCGATCGCCGTTTTCGTTCATAAATCATCCGACCTTCCCCAGTCCGCTTATTCTTCGGAGACAAAACTTCAATCACTGTAATCACCGCATCGGTTCCGACTTCTCGCACCTCTAAGAATCGCTCTCGCACTTCGATCGACATCGGTAACTGCACCTGCTGCGGACGAGTTTGAGTCAGGGCAGTTCCGACCTCAAAAGCAGTTTCTGGTTCTCGACGTGGCGAAAGCACCAGCGTGTCTGGAATCCCGACCATCAGTTCTTCGTCTTCATCATCAAAATATGTGCGCGTTTCCACATCCACATAATATTTAGGGCGCAACTGCGGTCCGATCCGATCGGCGATTGCCACAAGTAAGCGTTGATGAAAAGAAGCCCAAAACACAGCTTGCTCTAAGTAAGGGTCCATTCCAGGAAAAGGCGATGGCATAGCTTGCTCCAGAAACTCTACAGCAGGGGAAATGAATTCAGACCTCGATTCGACGCATCACTTCTGATTCATCGGCGGATTTGAGCAATCGCCTAAATCTTAGCCCTAGATTTGAAAAAAGCCTCGCACTCACCCCCCTGAAAACCTCAACCGTATAGACATCAATTATTTTCAAATTTTGCTGGTTTAATTTTACCACGCCTTCTCACTTTGTCTTAGACTATTCATATTCGAGATAATTAACATTATCTCGAATATAAGGCTAGAGCAAAAGTACTATGCAGCGTGACCACAGCGTTCCACAACCGAGACTGCTTCATATCGAGGCAGATTATTCTCCAGAGATTGCTAAAGCTGATTCGCTTACAGACCTGCGATCAACCAGAATTGACGAGTATTTGCAGGCGCGATCGCTCTCCCCCAAAACTCAAAAAGCCTATCGCCAAGATTTACAGCACTTCTTACGCTGGACCGATAAGGCTTGGTCTGCGGTGACAGCGAGACAAATCACACAGTTTAAGACGCATTTGCTGAGAAAGGAAAATGGACAGCGGGTGTTGTCAGATGCGACGGTGAAGCGAATTTTGGGGACGCTCAAGGCGTTTTATGGCTGGTTGTGGCGCTCTGGCTATGTCGATCGTGATCCGACTCTCGAAGTGCAACTGCCGAAGTTGGCAGAACCGGAAGCGGATAATTTGAGCGATGAACAGGTAGAAAAGATTTTGGCGGCGGTGGCAGAGACGAAGTTGTGCGATCGCAATCTAGCACTATTTGCGGTCTTGCAGCATGGCATTCGAGCCGAAGCAGCAACGTTACTGAATGTCGGTGATTTTGATGGGCAACGTTTGTGGGTGCGACAGGACAAGGCAGATAGTAAAGGGATGGTGCCGCTCGATGAGGAGGGAGTACAGAAGATTCAAACGTATTTGGGGTGGCGAGTCAGCCAAGGGGAGGTGTTGCAACCAGAGAGTCCATTGTTTGTGTCGGCTTCGCGGCGCAATCGGGGGGCACGGATTGGCTATGACACGATCGATAAACTCGTGTGTCAGTTGCGCGACATGACGGGGATTGAGTTTCACGCGCATCAGTTCCGGCATACCTATGCGACGAATTTGGTGCTAGATGGGATGAATCCGTATCATGTAATGACATTGACGCGGCATAAGTCGGTACAGAGCTTTCGACGCTATACAAAGGCGGCAGACCAGCAGGCGGCGGAAGCGGCATTTTACGAAACAAAGCGGCGCAAGCATAAGGCTGAACCACCCCTAAACCAATAGCGGCGAGACTTTGCGTTATAGAAAAGCAGATGGAAGGAAGATCTGTGGCGAGTCTGCTAGAGCAAAATTGAAGATAGGTCGGGTAAGGGAGAGCAGGTCGCCCTGTCTCTCTCCCCTCAGAACGGCTCGTGATACTTTCGCATCAAGCCGCTCAAGCCTCTTGCCTCACAGAGTGCCACCTGCATGAAGCTGTTGGTGGCACGCGACGTGCAGATGCACTAAATTGTCGATAGTGTCCGTCCCCCCGCTTTCACACTTTTGCGGTGGTGAATGTGCAGTTTCTCGCCGTTGAGTAGATGCTCTTTGCAGATGGGGCAGTGCCATTGCTGGTTTTCTGCAATCCGTCTGAGCTTTGAGCCTTTTTCCCATCGAACTTTGCCGAGTTTAGTCAAGCGTTTTGTCCAATAGTCATTCAGGCTCGGATCATCTGGAGAAGCAGTATCTTTCACCATAACGCGGCAGTGATTTTTATACTGGAGACATTTGGGTACATCATCACACTTCAGTTTCGAGAGCCCCCTAGTGATAAGTGAAATCAAAGATAAGGTTATGTTGAAATGATTCTGCATCTTGCGCGATTTTGATTCCCACAATCTGAATTGTCCAGTAAAATTGCGAACACTGGCTGGATGAAAGATGATGAGACGTTTTCGATTGTTGGCTTTGGGAACCAAGCAAGGGTGGATGGGGCTACTGCTGGCGGGGTTTCTGCTCAGTGTTTTTTGTCAAAATCAAATTTCTAATTATCTCCGGCAGATATGTCAAACTGCGACTCAAGGGTTAAGCTTGACCCTCGATCGCATTCCCACTGCTTGGTTTGTCGCGGGTGCAGTCGTTGTTTTGGCGTTGATTGCTCTGTGGGTTGAGAAAGAAACGTCGATCGCATCGATTCGCGATGTGGTTCAAATCATCTTTGAAAATGCGGAATCGATCGCTGTCGTTGCGGCAGTGATTTTGTACTTCAAGGAAATTCCTGAGCGTAGAGCGCAGAAGCACTATGAAGCATGGCAAGTTGTCGATGCAGCCGCGAATGTAACTGTGAGCTACGCCCGGATTCGGGCATTAGAAGACCTTAATCGGGATAAAGTATCGCTTAAAGGCATTACAGCAGTCAGGGCTAATTTAGAAGCGATCGCACTGAAGGGGGCAATTTTAACTGAAGCGAATCTGGCTGAAGCGAATCTCTACGCTGCCGATTTGATGAATGCAGTTCTGATGAAGATTTGTCTAGAACGAGCAACGTTAAAACAAGCTAATTTGAATAGGTCTGATCTCACAGCAGCGAATTTACACGCAGCGACTTTAACTCAAGTAAACTTGACGAGCGCTAATTTGACGGGTGCAAATCTGACATCGGCTCAATTAGCGTATGCTGATTTATCTGGATCAACGTTTACAGGGGCAGCATTGATCGAGGTGAAAGCAGTTGGCAGCAATTTCTACTACGCAAAACTGTACGAGGCGAATCTGAGTCAAGGGAATTTTGCAGAAGCGAACTTCACTGAAGCTGATTTAACAGGAGCAAATCTGACAGGAGCGAATTTCAGAGGAGTGACGGGTCTCACCGCAGGGGCAGTAAGAAAGGCAAATTACTGGGAAAGTGCTGTGTTTGATCCTGAGTTAGCGGCTCAGTTGGGAATTGCATCAGAGCCTTGATTCTGCGGTTGAGCCTCGATTTGAATAAAATCAAAGTGTTGGAATTTGGTGAAGCTGTGTGACTTGGCATGAGACTTGGGCTGTGAACTGACCGGGACTAGAGAGCGCACAACGAACGCGCACTAGGTCGCTGACCAACTTCGCCTAACGAACCGTAAAGTTACGAGGCAAGGCAGAAAGTCAGGCTTCAGACACAAAGCCAGTTGACGATCGAACTTCTGTCAGAAACACTCGGCTACTTCAAACTCAGTAGCCTGTCACTGCATAACGTTATGCAGCAGAAATAATCTAATTTTTTACTGCATAACGTTATGCAGTGGGAATAAATGGCAGTACAATTGTCCAAAATTGTTCCGTTCACCGCAAATGGTAAAACGCAAAACCCAGAATCAGATGAAATTGGGGATTATGAGTAACTCTGGTGGTGTGGGCAAGACAACAATTGCTGCACACCTCGCTTATTCACTCGCCAAGAAGGGATACAAAACCCTGGTGATTGAGTTAGACCAGCAAGATTCTTTTCGCTTATCGACCGGATTAGGCATCGCTGACCCAGAGCGTTCAGCCGCGAAAATCTTTCAGCCGGATTTCAAAGGAGATTACCCGATCGTACAAATTTGGCAAGACCACACAGAGAATGCGTTTCTTATTCAGGGAGGCGCAGCTTTGCGGGAGACACCAAGAGCGATCGAGGGTTATAAACGGCGGTATTACATTCTTCAGGATCGTTTGAAAAAGTTTCCGCTAGATTTCGACGTGATTTTGATTGATACTCCCGGTGGACTTGAGCCATTTGGGACGGTCATTCTTCCAGCGATTACGCATCTGATCGTCGTGGTTGAACCTGACTTCAAGGCGACAACCAGCGGAGGACTGTTTCTTGAATGGTTCTACTCGAATGCGATCGACCTCGATCTTGATCCGCCGCCACAAATTTTGGGATTTCTCCCGAATACGCGACAGCCAGAAATCGCAGCGCACGCAAAGATTTTGGATAAGGAGAATCCCAATGCCTTACCCGCAATTTTGCAGGAACACGAAACGCGATGTTTCCCGCAAATCAAGTTCTCAGCAGAATTTGTGAATGCCTCAGATCCAAGTGTCGGTTTACCTGTTTTTGTTTATCGACCGAAAGCACCAGCCCTAAAAGGCTTTACTCCAGTTATTCAAGCAATTGAAGAGTGTTTGTAATATGGCAAAACAACCCGTTGATCTCTCTGAATCGTTTCAAGGTAGCGCGATCGCAAAACAAGCGTTTGAACTTAAACGGCAAGTTAAACAGAAAGACGAAGAACTTCAAGAGTTACAGGCGGAAATTGCAGCGTTAAAGTCAGGAGCGCTGGACGATGCTCAAAAAGTGGAATTGGAGCGGCAAATTCAATCGCTGACTGAGCAACTGAGTCAGTCGAGAGGCGTGCAGCAAGTTCCGATCGCACAAATTCAGCGGAATCCACAACAGCCAAGACAGATGATTACTGCGTCGATCGTGCAGGAACGAGCGGCGAGTTTGGAAGAACATGGGCAGCAGTCGCCTGTGATTTTGTTTCCGCCGAATGAAGAGGGAATTTCTTTGCTGTTTGATGGGGAATTGCGCTGGCGTGGGGCGAGTCTGCTCAATTCTAGAGACTCGAATACTTGGCAAACGTTGGAAGCGGTTTACCTGCCAGAAGAGTCGTCGCCGGATGATCCGCAGTTGTTGGAACGGGCGATCGTGACTAGCCTTCATGCGGAAAAGCTTTGTGCGATCGACTTGGCGGAGAATCTCGTGGCTTTGATTCAGCAAAATTATTCGTTTGATGCGCCTGCGACGGAGATTCCTGATTGTCTCAATGCTTTGGTCAATAAGCTGAAAGCCGCAGGGAAAGCACATGAATTTTCAGAGGTGAGAACGGCAGATAAACAAAGGCAGTCGGAATGGATTGAGTCGATCGGGTGGAGGACACCGGAACAGAACGAGATTTTGAAGGTGCTGTTGAAGTTTAAGCTCAACCCGGCATCGGTGAGTTCTAATATTTTTCCGACATTGAGTTATCCGGAGGATTTGAAGCAAGCGATTCGATCGAGGGGGCTTGAAGATGGGAAAGTGCGAGAACTGGCGAAGTTGAACAAAGAGCGATTGGGCTTGAGCGAGAAGAAAGCAACACAGGTTCGGATGCAAGCGACTGAGCAAGTGATTAATCAGAATCTGTCGGTGCGCGATACTCGATCGCTAGTGAATCAATTGATTAATCAACATAATCCAGAGCCAACGAATAGCGGCTCGAACCCGACGGTTAAACTCAGTCGATCGTTAGAGAAGTTTGTGGTTGATGCGGCAGATAAAGAGGGTTTAACGGCGCTCCATAGTAGTCTTGTGTCTCTGCTTTCAAGAGTTGAGGAGACGTTAGGACTATCGAAATAGAAGACGAGACGCGATCGCGAATCATTCCCTAGTGCGATCGCGTTTCTACAATTCGCCCTTGAATGCGCGATCGAGAACCGTTTGGAAAAGATGCTCTGCTTGTCGATCGGCTTCTTGTTGTTGAATACGAATCCGCTCAAAAATCTGAGCGATTTGAACAAACTTTTTCTGGAGATTAAGAGGCACGATTGGAACGGGCAACTCTTTAAGTTGCGTCATGTTAATTGTCGCCAAGTTCGTCGTCTGCTTGGAACATCTCAAGAAATAGCGCTTTGCAAAAGTTGTCAGTAGAAAAGACGCAAAAAAATTAGGCAAGATAATGCTTTGATTAGTTCTTACTCGGAAAATATGGTTTTGATGAATACAAGTTTCGATTTGACCATCCCAAATTGCACCACGACCAAGCTTGTCAAAATCTCCGCCTTCAGTCATCAGCACATCGCCTTTTTGCAGTTTTAGAGCCTCAATCTCTGACGGAAGAGCTTGAATATGCTTTATTTCAGATAGATCTAAATATCCATCTTGCACATTAGCAACACGCAGATAAGGGACAGATAGAGTCTTTCTTCCATTGAAATTCTGACCCTTAGTTACTCCTGAAGCAATGTTTGCAATTTTTTCAAGTGTAAGGAAGTGCCAATCTAATGGATTTATCTCAATATCTCCAAACATCCTTGAGAAAACGCATTGGAGATAACGATCACTAACTCTTTGAGAAGCGCGACGGACGCGACGGATACGATCGCATTTCTGCGCGATCGCGGCAATCCGCTTCTGTTCATCGATCGGAAGATAAGGGATTTTGACTTCTAATAAGTCGCTTTGCTTGATTCCTGCGACAGTCGTACTTACTGATCTTGCTTTTAACTGCTCCTGAACAAAAGAGGTTTTGAGAGCATACATATAGTAGATTTGATCAATTAAGTTAGGCTTTCCTCTAAGTAAAATAACTCTCTGTGCTAAAGCAATTTTCTCGTTGGTTCGTAATAAGGCTACTTCTCCAAGAGGCGCTTCAGTCGTGATCAAAACATCATTTTTTTGAGGGAACCCGCGAGTCATCCAATCTTTATACGTTTCTTCCGAAATATACTCGTGATTACCATCGACAACGTAACCATCCTTGATGACTTTTGCAGTAATTAACTTAATGCCCCTATCAGTTTTCTGCGGAGTTTTTCCACGATAATCAATAACCTTTTCTGTAATCTCATCAATTGTTTTAACATCAATCTTTTTCATCTTTTACTTACTCTCACAACGTTAACCAGTTAAAAATCTGCTCAACAGTAAGCCCTAACTCAAGCCCACTTAAAACAGGCACTTGATCCGCGCCGCTCAACAACTGCACACGCTGATCCGGCAGCACAATCAAAATGCTTTCTTCCTCTGCATCCAGCAACCAACCCAACTCCATCCCATGCTGCGAACAGTGAAGCAGCTTTCCTAAAACCTTCGTCAGACTTTGATCCGGCGAAAGAATCTCGATCGACCAATCCGGCTGCGCCTCAAATCGATTCGCAATCCGTCCCGACTCCTGACGCGGAATCCGATCCCATCGAAATACGGCAATATCAGGAACGATCGCTTGTCCCCCGAACACACAGCGTAATTCAGGCAGCGCCAGAGCAATCCTCTGAGATTCAGCCACCTGATTAATCTGCTCACACAGCTTTGCCTGTAATCGGCTATGTTCTCCTTGTGGCATCAGTTTCTGAATGACTTCTCCCTGAATAAACTCCGAAGCTGGCTTCGTCTCTGGAAGCCCTAAAAACTCCTCTAGCGTGAGCGATCGTGTAGCGATATTCATACGCTTACTCCATCAACTTCTCTAATTCTGCCACCTCGATCGCCATCGTATGCTCCAGCTTCAAAAGCCGCTCCATCGTCACTTTCGGCGACTCATAATACACCTCATCCTGTTCGATCTGCCGATACCGACTCGCAGACAAATCATACTTATTCGCCTTCACCTGGTCTTTTGTCACCCAAAACTGTCGATTAAGCTGATTCACCTCCGACTGAAGCGGCGCAATCTGCTCTTTCAATAAAGCAATCTGCTGCTCCTCAGTTTCCAACGCTTGCCGAGCCGTCTCATCCTCTTCCGGCGCGATCGCTGCCTCAAACGTCAACCGATGAATATCCGCTTCCAACGCCAACCGTTTCGCCTTCAAAGGAGCCAGCAGCGTTTTCAGTTCCCCAATTCGTTCCGCCCGTTGCGCCACAAATCCCGCATCAAAGCGCCGTTTCCAACACCCCAAAATATCCGGAATATCATTCTCTGCCACAGGTTGCCGCTTATCATCGAGCGAAAACCCATCATGCTCTATGTCATAAAACCAAATGCGATCGGTCGTCGCCCCACGAGTAAACAGCAACACTGCCGTTGAAACCCCCGCATACGGCTTAAACACCCCGCTCGGCATCGACACAATTCCATCCAACCGATTCTCTTCAATGATCCGCTTGCGAATCTCAACGTGCGCCTTACTCGACCCAAACAGCACCCCATCGGGGACAATCACCGCACAGCGTCCCCCCATATCCAGCACCCGCAAAATCAAATGCAGAAACAGCAATTCTGTTTTCTTCACCTTCGCAGGCAACTTTTCATGCACATCCGACTCGTCCATCTTGCCCTTAAACGGCGGATTCATCAGTACAACATCCAGCGATCGCTCATCATCAAATCCCTTCGAGAGCGTATCTTTGTAAAAAAATCGCGGTTGCCGAATCCCATGCAGCATCAAATTCATCGAGCCAATTCTCAGCATCGTCATGCCCGAATCATTGTCATACGCTGTAAACGCCTCAGTTTGCAAAAACTCCCGCTCATTCTCCGATAAGCGATCGCCCACTAAATGCTGATAGCCTTTCTCGTCGTACAAAATCTCTGGACTCGTATACTGCTCCAAAATATATTCATAGGCATTCACCAAAAAGCCGCAAGTCCCCGCTGCCAAATCTCCCACTCGTTCCGTCGGCTTTGGATCAATCAACTCCACCATCATGCGAATAATGTGACGCGGTGTGCGAAACTGCCCATTTCGCCCCGAAATACTCAGCTTATTTAGCAGGTACTCATACAAGTCCCCTTGCACATCTTGATTTTGTTCCGCAATCTTCATTTCATCGATCAGATTGCACACTTCGATCAGCGTGTTCGGCTTGCTAATCTTAAACTCCGCATTCCGCATATACTCCTGAAACGAAGTCCCTTCCGCCCCCATCTCCCGCAGCCACGGAAAAACCCGCTCACGTACTTGCTTCAGTGCCTCACCTGCCTGCAATTGCACCCATTCCGACCACCGTACCCCCTGCGGGATCATCGGCTTAAATTCCTCTTTGCGTCGAAGCGATTGTTTCTCGCGCTTCGTTTCCGCATCATCCAACCGTTTGAGAAACAGCAGATAAGAAAATTGCTCGATCGAGTCCATCGGGTTCGACAACCCCGACGACCACAATCGATCCCAAATTTGGTCTACCTTCGATCGCAGTTCCGGGTCAGTTAGCATTGCATCGCGTCATGTTCTGAACCTTAAAAATATAAGCCAAAACTTCCGCAATGAACTTTAAGCTATGCGGCTAATTGTTCGATTAAGTTTAGAATTTCTTGAACCTGTTCCTCAGTAAACCACCGCTCTACAACATCTTCCCCAAACCGATTCAACGGCTCTTCATACAAATCTGCCATCTCCAATCGCCGCTTCTGCAAAAACACACTCTGCACCGCTCTCAAAAACCGAATTTGATTGGCGTTGTACTGCCGTTGTGCGATGTGCTGCTCAAAGTTACGTTGAACGATCGCTTCATAATCCGGCACTTCCCGCAAATCCAACAATTCCCGCAAGAATCCCAAAAGGCTTGTCACCTTCATATCAAACGCCTTGCGAATATTGCCCTGAGTAAGCTGAATACTGCCGCTTCCTAGTTCTTGTTTCAGCGATCGCTCTAATGCAATCAACTGCAAATCCGTCACCCTTTCCCCCCGCTCGATCGCCTCGATCGTCGGATGAACTACCACAAGCTCTAGAATCTTTGTCTCGACCCGTTGCCGATATTCCTCGACATAAACCTGCTCACCTCCATCACCGAGCGTGATAAATCCGCGTGTCGCAATCTGATCCGCCAAATCAATCTCAACGAAAGAACTAGGACGCTCCCGCCGATTTTTCATTTGCTCTGCAAGATCAGCCACGATCTGAGTCAACTCTGGCACGGTTGCCGATCGCAATCTCGCGGAAAGACAAATCTGAATCGACTGCTGTAGCTTGGGATCTTCGTGAACAAAATCCGGCAGGTAACTTACATCTTCCGCGATCGATTCGAGCGTTGCAGGCTTAGGATTTCCTTCTAAAATCTCAGTTTTCAATCGTTCCACTTTGTTCGTAAACGTCGCGGCTGCCACATCGACATTAGAAGCAAACCGCAGCAATGGAGCAACTTGCGTTTTCAGAAACTCAATCTTCTGCTTTGTCAAATACCGCCAGAAGCTATCGCCCCAAGCTTGTTCGATTTGACGATAAATCCGCTGCACACTAAACGCATCCGTTGGAATTTGAGCAATCTGCGATCGTAAATCCTGAATCACTCGCTGACAGTCTGCCGAACCCTGATCTTCTAGATAAAGCGTCAAGAGCTTCAAGCGCGTATTAAAGATCTTGACCAAAACGGGTAAGTCTTATGATGCGACCTCTTCAGATGGGTCTTTCTCAAAATCATTTTCCCAAAAGTCAATAATGAGAAATTTCTCTTTGTAGCGATTGGGTAAGCGATCGGGATACTTACAAGCCTCATGACTGCGAGTTCCGCGCCCGATCATCTGCATCAATTTAATCTGCGAATGAACGGGCTTCATAAACACCAAATTCACCACTTCCGGCACATCGACCCCGGTATCCATCAAATCTACCGAAATCGCAATCCGAGGCATCTCCTGTTTCTTAAAGCGATCGATCAATGTATCAGTGCGCTCCATTTTCGAGGTGATCACCTGCACCATATCCGGAAACTGCGGATACATTTCCTCGAACACACTCGCCAATCGCATCGCATGATTTTGGCTCAGTCCAAACACGATCGTTTTCCCTGGAAGCTGACCCGAACTATCCGATTGCAGCAGGTTCATGATTTCTTCCCACTGCTTCCGGAGCGTATCTCGATTACTGACCTTTTTCTCTAGCTCTGTGCCTTCATAATCAAGCTGATCCGGGTCGTGCCCCTGCTGAATCAAAATATTCCGGTCTTCTTCAGTCAGATTCTCGCCTTTGATCCCGTTGCGCTGAAATCGAGTCTGAGCCTGATAAACGTCATAATCGACTAAATACTTCTCCTGAATCGCCTGCTCATACGAATACAGAAATGTAGGTATCCCCTCAAAGCAGTGAAACAACTGAAACGTATCTCGATCGATAAACTGGGCAGGAGTCGCTGTCAGCCCTAAAACCCGCGCATCAAAGTACTCCACAACTTCGCGAAACTTGCTGTAGAGCGATCGATGCGCTTCATCAAAAATAATCAGATCAAAAAACCCAGGCGTAAACTGCCGATGACAAATGCTCAACGTATGAATCGTCGAAACATAGAGCCGTGAGGATCGATCAATCCGGCTGGCTCGAATTCGGCAGCGCGGTTCATCCGGTAGATACTGCTTAAAATTATCCTCTAAAGCCTGAGTCACCAAAGTATCGCGATCGGCAACAAACAACACCCGTCGCGCCTGATTTGCCCGCATCACGAGATCAATCAGCGCCATTGCCGTTCGACTCTTCCCGGTTCCCGTCGCCATCACCAACAGAGATCGCCGCTGACCCGCCTCAAATCGTTCACACACTCGTCGAATACCTTCTTGTTGATACACTCGTCCCGCGATCGCAATGTCGATCGCCAGCGATCGTGTTGGCATCTGATTCTGTCGAATGTAAAGCAAATTCCTCAAATCATCCGGCGAGAAGAATCCTGCAACTTGCCGTTTCGCCTGACTGCCCACATCCCAAAAATAAGTTTCATATCCATTTGTCATGAATGCAAACGGCTGAAAGCTTTGATGCTTGGCTATTTCAGTCACATAATGGCGTACCTGTTGTTCTGCGACTCGTGGATCGCGGCTTTGTCGTTTTGCCTCAACCACGGCAATCACTTCACCATTCGGCTGATAGAGACAATAATCGGTAACACCATTCCAAGGTTCAGCATCATACCCATCAACTGGAATCTCAAATTTAACTTGTCCCTTTGCTGGGTCAAGCTCCCATCCCGCAGAAACAAGCTTGGGATCAATCAAGTCCTTTCGTGTTTGGGCTTCTGTCCGAGACATCTTTAACTTCCATCACGCCATTAACAATACCGAACCGGGAGCAAAAAATTCTCCTGCTTCCGTATATACCTCTAAACCGATATAAATAGCTACAAGACCAAACAATTAATTACGGTAAATTTTCCAAGCTGCGGAGGTCTTGGGTTACGGATGTTGTGACTGAACAAGTCAAGTGCCAAAGATTTTCCAGACAGTGTTTGGAAAATTCAGTTTAAAGTCTGCTTCAAAGTTCTAGCTTTTCAATTCTTCTATACAGCTAGAATATTACTCAGCAAATTAATGCTTCAAGCCCTCCAGTAGTACTAAGCGATCGCACAAAATGGTCAAGCAGTCGTTCGGAGCGCTGAGAAGATTGACAGAAGATTAGCGCTTCTTATCAGTGCCTTCGGTCTTCATTTCTTGTACAGCGGTTTCTAATTCCATTTCTAATTGCTCGATCGTAGGGAGACTTCCCTGAAGTTGATCTGGCAAAGCATCTTTCAGTTGATAAGCTGACACTCCAATCGGTTTATGCACGTCCCGAAGCGAATACTCCACGATCGTTTTGTCATGCGTTTTACAGAGAATCATTCCGATCGTCGGCTGATCGCTCTCACCCCGCAGCAGATCATCCACAGCAGACACGTAGAAATTCATCTTGCCGCCAAATTCCGGCTCAAATTCCACTGTCTTCAAATCGATGACAACAAAGCAGTGCAATCGAAAGTGATAAAAAAGCAAATCAATTCTGAACTCTTTACCACTGACTTGCAGCGGGTATTGGCTACCGACAAAGGCAAAACCCACTCCTAACTCTAGTAAAAAATCTCGGATGTGATTGACCAAGGCATTTTCGAGATCTCGTTCATGAGCCTCATTGCCTAAACCAAGAAAGTCGAAGTTGTAGGGATCGCGCAGAACCTGTTGAGCAAGCTCTGATTGCGGTTGCGGTAAAGTTTGAGAAAAGTTGGTGGTTGCTGCACCCTGGCGGTAATAAAGCTTGCTATCCACATGATGCAGCAAAATACTCCGGCTCCAACCGTATTCGATCGTTTGCTGAATGTACCAGTTCCGGGCTTCAGCATCCTTCACTTTCTCTAATAAGACACAATTATGAAACCAAGGAATTTTTGCAGCAAGCTGCTGCAACATTGCCTCATCTGGATATGCCTCCGCAAACACCTTCATATACCGTAGATTACGAACAGAGAATCCTTTGATCTCTGGGAAGGCTTTCTTCAAGTCTTTCGCTATACGTTCTACAACTTTTGCGCCCCAGCCTTGAGTCTGTTCCTTCGCTAAGACCTCACATCCAATCTGCCAGTACAGCATCACCAGTTCTTGATTCACTGCAAGAGCCGCTCGAAGTTGAGCGCTCCGAATGCGCTCCTTCAAATTGTTGAGAAAGTCATCATAGTTTTCTGGAAGACTGAGGCGTTGATCTGACACTGAATTACTGCCTAAAGGTAACATTCAAACTCATCATGATAGATAAACGAACTCGTTGCAACTGCTTTGTATCACTTTAGAACGTTGTATGATCACCCGCTTTTAGGGTGCATAAGGTCAATGAATACGCGATGTTTGCGCTTGTATGTACCCTAAATCTTATGCAAACAACTTTTTACTGGAGCTTTGCCTGCTTTGTAGGACTGTTTGACATCCTCACTGGGCTGAAGCCACGGTGATTCCTAAGACTCACGACTTAGGTTTCTGCTTCTTTCCATTGCTGGTTTTTCGCAACTGCCCTTTCAACTCATGCTGATCAGGTCTTACGTTCGCTCCACAGACTGCCACGGTGTGTCCCACCGCCAAAATGTTTCGTGCTGCATTAATATCCCGGTCGTGGTGCGTCCCGCAATTGGGACAATCCCATTCTCGGATGTTCAACGGCAACGATTGAAGAATGTGACCGCAGCTTCCACAGCGTTTAGAGCTTGGAAACCATCGGTCAATCTTCACCAAGGTTCGACCGTACCACTTGGCTTTGTATTCGAGTTGTCGCACCAACTCGCCCCAGGCAGCATCGGTAATCTGCCGCGCCAGTTTGGGGTTTTTCACCATGTTTTTGACTGCCAGATCTTCAACTGCAATCGTTTGATTTTCGCGAATCAGTTGAGTCGTCAGTTTATGGAGAAAATCTTTACGCGAGTCTGCGATTTGGGCTTGCACTCGTGCCACTTGCAGACGTGCTTTCTCTCGATTGTTCGAGCCTTTTCGCTTGCGAGAAAGCGCTTTCTGCAATTGTTTAAGTTTCTTTCTCAGGCGCTCGAAGGGCTTTGGATTTGCAATCTTTTCGCCGTCACTCGTGACAATCAGGCTAGTGATTCCGAGATCCAGTCCGACCATGTTTTGAGTGGTTGGAAGTGGTTGGATGTTTGGATTGTCCACCAACAACGAAACGTGCCATCGTCCACTCGGACTCAAACGCACGGTAATCGTCGTAGGTTCGCAACCTTGAGGAAGTTGACGGCTCCAGCGAATCGGCAAGGCATCTTTGCACTTTGCCAAGAACACCTGTCCCTCTTTCCACTTGAACGCAGACTTCGTGAACTCGGCAGAACCGCCATTGCGTCTCTTCTTAAAGTTCGGGTACTTGGCTCGACCTGCAAAGAAGTTGCGAAATGCAGTTTGCAGATGTCTCAATCCTTGCTGCAAGGGTACGCAGCTGACTTCATTCAGAAATTGGAGGTCATCTTGCTTCTTCCACCCAGTCAACAAAGCACTGGTTTGAGCGTAATCAATCGACTCTTGGTGTTCATACCAAGCCTCGGTTCGTGCAGCCAAAGCGCGATTGTAGACAAGCCGAACACAGCCCAAAGTTCGACGCAGCAAAGATTCTTGCTCTGCCGTTGGATAAAATCTGTATCGAAACGCTTGTTCTACCATGCCTCACATTCTCGCTTCGTTAATGTGAGATTGTCAACCTGCGCCGCATTGAGCGACTTGTTTGACGCTCCTATCCCTCCCTGCCCTGGAACGGCAGGGTTTCTCGGAGGTTTCCGATGATCACCCGTTTTTAGGGTGCATAGAGTAGATAACCACAGGGTATACTTGCTTATATGCACCCTAAATTTACGACAACTCTTTACTGAGTCTTTGCCTTACCCAAGTAAAACGAATGATGAACGTCGCCCGATCGAAACCGAAGATAAGCATACGGACCGCAGCGATTAATCATCTTTAACTCAATACTTCCCCTTGAGCCACGCGCTCCTGTTTTCGATATCTTTTCTTCACGCTTCATCTCCCACTCATCTGGTTCCATCTCTAATCGTTGCTGCTCTTCTGCAATCAGTACATCTAATGCCTCACGTAAATTCATCATGTCGCTTATGCTGAGTGTGTAACAGTCTTGAAGAATGCTTTCTACCGAAGGATTATCTTGTTTGCGACTTTTTCGAGGCATGATTGAAGCCTAAGTTTAGGGTGCAGTCAGTTCAAGAGAAGGGAGACTGTGCCCCCTAAAACTATCAATTTGCTCAAATATTTAGGGTGCATTGATGACGCTGTGACCGTGTTTTCACGCCGTATGCACCCTAAATCGATTGACACCGTGCATTTTTGAACCTCATAGCTCTAACAGAGAACGAATTTGTGTTTGATGTTTGGGTTGAATTACTCGCTCACCCTTAATCCAGCGAGTAATCAGCGATCGATCTACCCCCAAATCTTTTGCTAATTTCGCCTTGGACCATCCCTTTGCATCAAGTGCGATCGCAAGTTCCGCACCTGTAAGCTCTGGAATGCGCTCTAGTAGATCATCTGAAGCAGTCGGCAAGTCCACAGTCCGATGTGGATTGGACGCTCGAACCAAGCCTAACTTCTCCTGAATCAGGACGGTGGGCTTAATAATCACGATCGCTTTAAGCCAAAGCGTTAACCAATTTCGAGGACGAGTCCGGGTCGGCTCAGATTCATTTGTCAGACTCCATTCTGGGCGAATGTACTCAGGGTAAGTCTCAGTGTCAAATTCAATCTGCCAGCCTAATTCGTGTAGCGTCAGAAGCGCGTTGTCCCATTGTGTAATCAATGCACTCCGGCGCTGTTTACTTTGCTGAACGACTGTCATTAGCTCTTTTGGTTCTAAGCGCTCTAGCAATGTTCCAACTTCGTACCGTCCATCTTGCCGAATCCGACTCATGATTGTTAAAAAGATTGCCAGTTTAGAGGCTAATCGTTGACGATAGGGATTAATTTGTAGCGTACTCTTCGCTAGATATCCATACTGGCAAAGTGCGTTCTTTCCACTCAAATCCTTAGCGTTCAGAAACTTCTCTGTCCAACTGCCAGGGCGGACTTTGATATACAACTCATCTGGATCACCCGCTTCATAGCTCAAAGCGCTAGGATTATTTGCATCGACAGTAAGAGCTAGTTGCCCTGAGTATTCCAGTTCCTCAAGCAGCCACATCGCCCCCCTGGCTACGTTATAGCGATTTGCTCCAACATTGATGTTATTGATTAGCACTGATAAGCTACAAACTAACTCTACCAAGTTGCCAATCTTTTTCAGCTTTTGCCCTAGTGTGATGTCTGTTCGCTTGTCCCACCCAAACAGGCGAATCAAATCAGTTCCTTTCAGTCGAATCTGCTGCTCCCAAGGCTTCTCCGAGTCAGTTGCATAAGAAGAAAAAATAAGAAGGACATAAGCTGCTTCTGGTCCAAACTGCTGAATAATTTCCCAGGCTGCTTTGCCTGGTACTAATTCGATTTGTTGATTCGATGGGCTTTGACGCACGATATTGTGCTGAATGAATCCCTCACCAACCAGTTTCTTCCAGTATGGATATTCTCCGTCTTCCCATTGATTATTAATCAGTGCTTGTGCGCCAGTCAAAATGGGGTAACCTGTGGCAACTCGTTCAATTTCATAGTCTTTGAAGAGGGCGGGATCGTTGACTGAAGTATCAGGAGAGCGAATTCCTAGTAGCTTCTCAATATCTTCGATCGAGAACGACGACCAATCCAAATGTCTTAACCATTCGCTGGCGGTGTAGAAGGCGCAGGCACTAATAACGATCGACTCACGCCAAGCTTCTTCTTCCGGTAGTGCGGGATCAGCCTCCACAGATAAAACGCCCGGAATCGAGCAGTCTGCTGGCATTCGCGACTCTACTGCCCATTGATCAAGTCGAACCGTAATCCACCGCGCTGTCTGCTCCCAAAACGAAGCTTGCTTCAAAACAGATTTGAACAGCTTCTCTAATCGAGTGATTGCTTGCTTCTGCAACGCGCCGATTTTTTCGGTTTCATTGTAGAGATTGATGAGTTCTGAGTCACCTTTTATTTGCGATCGAAGCTGCCGCAATCGATACTGATTAATTCCGGTCGCTACATGAATCAGAATCAGGTTTAGGAAGGACTTGCCAGAACGCAATTTTTCTGCATACTGGCGCACTCGCTCTGATGAAATAACGCCTGCGGCATCACTTGTGATATTTCCTGCTTCTCCTGAGATGAAGTCTTGTGGAATATCTTTGTGAAGCTCTTGTTCTGACACAGATTGCAGAGCAGAACCGTCTTTGTCCGCTCTCGCTGATTTAGATTGAGGCGATTTGGTTTTTCTTTGCTTCACTGCGCTCACCAGCATGATTCGATTTGCCAATCGCTTTTAATAACTCGAATCAGTATACCTGTTGAAACCACAGCACAAGATGGTGGCATTCACGCTGTCAACAAAACCGTTTTGTCAACAGCTAATTTGTCGATCGACAAGCTCTGAGTTAACGGTAGGACGGTGCTTTACTTGGTCGAAGCATTAGAGTTGCTGTTGACAAAACTTCTAGAATTACCTGACTAACTATCTAGAATGCGATGACCTGAAGGCAAAGATGATTTTGCCCTAAACCTTGATTTACCTTGAGTAAAGCCAATTGTTGCCAACACGATCGCGCTGTAACCGTTAGCGTGTTCAACAAATTCTTCATAAATCTTTGCAATTCCTGGTTTGTTGACAAAGTTGACTCAAGCTCTAGAATCACCTGACCAGAATGCGGAACGCTTGAAATAACCAGTTCAATAACGACTGGCTGAAACAATCAATAGCGTGCTTAACGATGAACATTTTCCAAAGTGTTGACAGTGTTGACTCAAATTCTAGAATCACCTGACCAACGCAACGAAGCGACATCCAATGCAATCTGTTGCCAATGTTGACAGAAGCTCTAGAATTTAATGACGACACTGTAGAAAGCTGTATTTTGTTGCTCTAGGATCACAAGACGTAATTTTTGGCGATCGCAGATATAGATTCTAGGATCGATTGACTTAGCATTTCCCAAACTCAGTTACAGACGAAGATGTAGCCACTGTTGACAAACTAAGAGAAGTTGCACGATCGAGACTGTTGACAAGCCGAAAGCCCCGATCCATGAGTGTTATACAGATCGAGTTCTAGTATCTTTAACCGAGTGTGTCTGGTGCATCACTTTTGGTGGCTCCACGCCCACTTACGACTGGGCTATGGCAACAAAACATTTCGCGCTTGAAGGCGTGCGTGAGTGGACTGATGAGTTTCTCGCGCTTTTTCCACATCGCTACGATTACATTTGGGCAGACCTTCCTCGTGTTGGTGCAGAAGTCAACTGGCAAACCGAATCTCGCCATCCTCTAGGCGATCGTCTCATTCGTCAGGGTGGATATCTTTACGGCGTTCGGTTCGGCGCAGAAACACAGTATTGCTTGATTGATATTGATGCTGGCAGCCCTTATCACCCGAACCATGATCCCTTTGCAATTGGTCGCATTGCTGCTGCACTAGAACCGCTTGGGGTAGTTGAATACATCGTCTGTACATCGAGCTACAGCGGTGGTCTACATCTCTATTTTCCATTCTCGAAAGCTCAGAGTAGCTGGCAGCTTGCGATCGCAGTCGCAACCCTACTCGAAAACTCCGGCTTCAAGATCGTTCCTGGACAACTTGAGACATTCCCGAATCCTAAGCCTTATATCCCAGAAGGAACACCGAGCCTGTTTAATGCTCACCGCTTACCTCTACAAGTCGGGTCTTATCTGCTCAATGACGAACTACAACCGATTTGGAGTACACAGCAGACTTTTGTTCAACAATGGCACTTTGCTCACCGCCGGAATGACTTAGACACTAAAACCCTGAAGCAGATTCTCAAGCAAGCAAAACGGCGATTGTTTCGGGTGTCGGGCAAAGCTGAGAAGTTCATCAACGATCTGAATGCAGAGATCGAACTCGGTTGGACAGGCTGTGGGCAAACCAATCGATTGTTAGGTCGGATTACGATGAGGGCTTACATCTTCCACCATGTTTTGTCGGGTGGGCAACCGTTGGAAGGAAAAGCACTCATCGAAGAAATCGTTGAAACTGCAAAGTCGCTGCCAGGGTATCAAGAATGGTGTCAGCATCAGCATGAAATTGAACATCGAGCCGAAGAATGGGCAAGCTGCATTCAATCGAGCCACTATTTTCATTACGGAGATCAGAAAGGAAAATTTAAGGCAAAGTCTGAGGAGTTAGAGAGTGCGATCGATCAGTCTCCATCATGGAATCAACAACAATTGGAATCTGCACGAGATCGAATTAGAAGTGCGATCGCTGATCTATTGGAAAAAGGAATTCTTCCCAGTCAAGCAACTCAAAGATTCAAGATGTTATTGCAATACAAAATTGGAGGTGGATCGCTTTATCGTCATCGTGATCTTTGGCATCCTCAATTTCTCATGGATGATTCTCTCGGATACTTGGAGCAGTTAAAGCCAGAAAACAGCCCTCAAAATTCTACAAGCTTATTGCCTAGTGATGGCAGTAATAATGCTTCTAGCAATCCTTCCAGCGATTCTACAATTCAAGATCCTGCCTTAATAGGCGGTAATTCCTCAATTCATCAAGGTTCTAATCCCGATACAGAAGCTAACCCGATTGAATCTCCCCTTCATGCTCAGGCACAGCGAGAAGTATATGAGGAAGCAATTCAACTGGCGATAGAACAGCACGACATTCAACCCAGCGCCCTAAGTCCGAAGCACGTCGAGCGAATGCAGCGATTTTTGGAATCTGGCGATCCAATTTTGATAGCAGAAGCAAAGGCGTGGGCAACTCTTCATCCCGGTGTCTTAAAGATGAATAGCAGCCCGCCTCAACCCGATGAGACTGACTAAAGCATCCCAAAATTTCGTGGGATAATGGTCGAGGTCAGCAACCGTCTCACTTATCATGTCGAAGTCAAAAGGATTCGGTAGTTCAGCCTCAACTCAACATCCTTCCAAACAGTCTGGCTTGATCTGGAAACCCGAATTGCAGCCAATATTGTTGATGCTGCACGTCAAGGCTATATTCCAGTGTTCGTGACACAGAAAGCGAACCTTTATACCTCGATGCTCACAGACCTAGCAGATATCGGCAAACCGAGAATGCGAGTTTTTGCCACTGATAACAAGCTGACTCTAGATTTAGACGATGGCAGACAATTAGCAACAGGCGACGTTGCTGCCCAGACTGAGCAGATGCAACACATCATGCAGCAAGGACTCGGCAGCTACGATGCAATTTTTACCACATATACACAGCTTCAAACAGTACAGCAGAAAGAACCCTTTCGACGGCAGTTTTTTCGAGCGATCGCGCCTCAAGCCGTTCTTATCTTCGATGAATCTCACGAAGCTGGTGGCAGAAGTGATAAGTCTCAAGATGAGGGTGGCATTTATCCAAGTCGTGCTGAGTTCGTTCGAGAACTGGTTGATAAGAGCGCTGGATCTGCATTTATGTCTGCGACCGCAATTAAAAATGCAGGCGTTGTGGATCTTTATGCACGGCGTAGTGATGCTCGATATGCCGTTAATAATCTCTACAGCTTAGAAACGATCTTGAAAGCGGGTGGAGTTCCACTTCAGCAAATGTTTGCTACAAAGTTTGTCGCTTCTGGACAAATGCTCCGGCGTAGCCGCTCAATGGAAGGCATTTCATTCACGGCAAAAGTGGTTCCAGTCGATCGAGACATTGCAGAAGGTATTTCCGCTGTAATGAGAGCAATCAACGATTTCGACGATGCTAAACAAGCTGGATTGAATAAACTAAAAAAACGTCTGAAAGCTGAAGCCAAAGCTCTAAGTGAAGACGGCACAACTGGACAAGCTGGAGCGAGATCAACGAATTTCACCTCGCTGATGCACAATGCGATCGATCAAAGCTTACTGGCACAGAAAGCGGAAGTCGCAGTCCAAGAAGCGATCGCAGCGATTGAGCGAGGCGAAAAGCCGCTGATCGGGGTCGCCAACACGATGGATAGCTTCATCGAGTGGTACACCGAAGAAAACAACATCGAGCCAGGACAGCCGATAACTATCACATTTGGAAACGTTTTAGAGCGATACTTGGAACGCTCCAGAGATGTCATTGAAAGCGATCGCTGGGGCAAAAAAACTCGTCGCCGCTTAACCGATGAAGAAATTGGACCTGATGCCGCCGCTGCCTACGAAGAAGCTCAAGATCTGATCGATGAAACTGATTTATCAAGCATTCCACTTAGCTCGATCGACTATATCCGCTGGCGATTAACGCAGGAAGGCTATCGAGTCGATGAAATCACTGGACGCAGTAACATTGTTGAGTACAGTCATGCTGGAGAAACAAGTTACGGACTCCGCTCTAGTAGCGAAACCAGTCCTCAAGCACGAGTCGATATTATCAACCGATTCAACCGAGGGGATCTAGATGTCATAATTCTCAATCGTTCTGGAGCTACAGGAATTAATCTTCATGCCTCTGAGAAGTTTGCCGACCAAAGCCCCCGACGACTAATTATTGCTCAGGCAGAGAGAGACATTAATCTCGTTATGCAATTGTTTGGGCGCATCGATCGCTATGGGCAAGTCGTCAAACCCAGCTTCGATTTGCTAATGAGCGATTTGCCAGCCGAAAAGCGATTGGGAGCATTGCTGGCAAAGAAAATGGCAGAACTCAATGCGAATGTCACTGCTTCGCGTGACTCCCAGATGTCTATCGTAAATGTCGTAGATTTCATGAACGTCTATGGCGAAGAAGTAGTCCGAGAACTGCTTGAAGAAGATTATGAACTGCAAGCAAAACTTAGTTATCCATTAGATGTTGGCAGCGATGAGTCTGACATTGCTGTAATCAAGCGCGTGACCGGACGAATTCCTTTGCTTACAATTCAAGAACAAGAGGAACTCTACACCCTAATTGAATCTGAAACGAGAGAATTGATCCTTCAAAAAGAAGCAATGGGTGAAAGCGTCTTAAGGGCGGATCAACTTGATTTAGATGCTCGCACGATCGCTCAAATGGAAGTCATACCCGATGAGAGTGGTGTGAAAAGTGAATTTACAGGCGCAGTTGCTTTAGAAGTTGTCGATGCAAAAGTTCCAGTCAAGCCTTTTAGCCAACTTCAAGTCATCAATACAGTTCGCAGCAATTCTCATTATGACTTTTGACTATCCAAAGCCATGAGAACGCGGTAGGGTAAAAGAGTCAAAAGCCCCTTCAGTGAGTCGAAAACGTTGACCCCGACCCGCAAGTTTGACGGCATCATTGG
>NZ_JBNXVP010000054.1:0-40046 GCF_050565645.1 Leptolyngbya sp. AN10 | reverse complement strand
CAAGTCGTCGGTAATTGCATAAATCGCTATAATTTCGTCAAGCATTTTTCTTCTCTTCGAGGGTCAACATCTTGAAGAGATTTTATTGGCTTTGCTCCCTGACCGCTTCTAACTAGCAACTTGGGTTGCTAGATCACAAACTTCCACCACTATCTCTTGAAGCAACTGCAAGGAAATTGGGATACCATAGAGAAACTCTCTACCGAAACTTTAAAGATTTGTGCCGTGCTATCTCCGCCAAGTACGACCAATATGAGCGAGTGCGGCACTTACAATCTATCGAGGAATGCTGTAACGAAGTTCGAAGAGTTGTTCTTCAACTTCATGAACAGGGCACATATCCTTCAGAGGCTCGTGTATCTCAGTACCTCACTAAACCCGGGCATCTTAGATACAAGCAAGTACGTGTAGTTTTGCAGAAAGCCCAAAAAAGTCTCGGCTTGGAGAGATAATTGCGATGTGGTTGCGTAAAGGGTGGAAGATTTGGACTCTCGCGATTGATAATAAGGCATCAATCTGCCGCTTTAGAATTCAGACATCCTTGTGCCGCTGCGGCAGACAGATGCCTAAAGTAACAAAAACCCCTACATATCAGTGCTTTTAGGAAGTGGAGCTAAGCGGGATCGAACCGCTGACCTTCTCAATGCCATTGAGACGCGCTACCAACTGCGCTATAGCCCCGGATTATTCCTCATCTTACTGTATTTTTCATTCTTGTGGTAAGTTCTCAAACACCTGTTCGACGATTTGCTTCGTCTTATCTTCTAAAAGATTCCAGTCCACATCGCCCGTTTCATCAAATAAACTAATATCGACCTCGACCGGGAAATCGTCACTCCATTTGCCATTGTGCGATCGAAAACAAATCTGATAGCACAATGCCCATAAATCGACGTTGATTTGTCGATCGTTCTTTTCCAAACACAGTTCATAGCCTGGATAAGGTGCAGGCAGATGAGAAAGCGTTTCCTGAATTTCTGCGGCTTGTTCCGGTGGAGCGGTTTCGAGTTGCTGCTGAAGTTGCAAGACAGTTGCTTTCGTCTCGTTCGGAATGTCGTCTGCCCAAACCTGAACCTCGCGATAATTGCCGCGCCAAGTGGAGGTATCAAGCTGTTTGCGTAAATTGTCAATTAAGCGAATGAAGGCAGGCTGCATTAAGAGTTCTGCCTGTTGCCAGGTTTCGATCGTTGCAAATCTCGGCTTCATAGGATCACAATATCAGCTTGAATTAAGTGTAGAACGTCTGTCGGGAGCGAAAAAATGAAAATTGTATTTTTTGGAACGCCGCAATTCGCTGTGCCGACGTTGGAAGCGTTATTAAAATCGCCAGAGTTTGAAGTGATGGCAGTGGTGACGCAACCCGATAAACGACGGGGACGCGGAAATGAATTGTCGCCGTCTCCAGTCAAGTCGATCGCACTCTCACATCAACTTCCGGTGTGGCAGCCGAAAAGCATCAAGAAAGATGCGGAAACGTTGGAAAAACTACGATCGCTCAATGCCGATTTTTTCGTTGTGATCGCATACGGGCAAATCCTGTCTCAGGAAATTCTCGATATGCCGAAATTCGGCTGCATCAATGTTCATGGCTCGATTTTGCCGAAGTATCGAGGGGCGGCTCCGATTCAGTGGTGTCTCTATCACGGGGAAAAAGAGACCGGGATTACGACGATGCTGATGGATGCGGGAATGGATACGGGGGCGATGTTGTTGAAAGCGACTACCGCGATCGAGCCGTTTGATACGGCTCAAGATTTGGCAATTCGGTTAAGTACGATCGGGGCAGATTTATTGGTCGAAACCTTGCAGAAATTTGCTGAGCTTGAACCAATTCCGCAGGATAACGATCAAGCGACGTATGCACCGTTGATTAAGAAACCGGATTATGAATTGGATTGGTCACGGAGTGCGATCGAGCTTCACAGTCAGATTCGCGGTTTTTATCCAAACTGTACGACGATTTTTCGGGGAAGTGTGCTGAAAGTTTTGAAAACGATTCCACTTGAGGCAGGATTCGAGTCGGAGGAATTGGAAACAGTAGAATTTGAATCAGGAGCGCCTGGTGAAGTGGTTAGCGTGATCAAAAACTGGGGAGCGGTGATTCAAACTGGATCAGGTGGATTGCTGCTGAGTGAAGTTCAACTTGCAGGCAAGCGACCTCAATCCGGTTGGGATTTTGCCAACGGGACTAGAATCGCGATCGCAGAAAAATTAGCCCTTTGAGCGGTAGTGCCGACAGCCCTCGCAAGGACCATCTGGATTGACCGCACAGCGCATAATTTCCGATCGCGCATTGAATTCACAGGTCGCATCGCCTAAAATCCAGCGTCCCTCGATTAAAGAACGCTCGATCGGGCGTTGAGCAGTCTGGACATAGAGCGCAATCTTGTGTAAACGATAGCGCCCGGATTTGAGTTGATAACGGTGACGGCGTTCTAAAACGGCGTAGGTCTGACCCTCCAGATCAAAATAGGCTCCCGGTTGGGGCGACCAGTCAAGCTGGACATTGCCGAGAGATTGACGAGGATGGGTCAGAATCACCTCTGTGGGGAGTAAGTCTTGCTCCATGAAATGTGTTTTAGCAAACTCAGAGTTATTCGATGCTATCGCACTCACGTCACGACTCGGATCGAGTTTAGATTATGCACAGAATTGGAAATATCCTACCGTCGAGCGCCAAACCAGGGATTGATTTGGAGAACGCCGCTGGGTCTGAAGACGACTTTGAAAGAGGCAGCAGGTTCAGCGGGGGCGTTTGGATCGATCGGTTTTCCTAACTGGGGCAGCGGGGTGTCTTTGGCAAATTCATTCGCGAGTTGGTTCTCTGGTTGGAATCCTGCGATCGTGCCATCGGGTTTGACGCGGACTCGGAAGACGAGATCTCTGTCAAACGGAGGTCTGCCTTGCCAGTTTTGGTCGATCGCGTCGTAGAGTTTCGGTTGCAAAGCCTCTAATGTTGCTCGATCGGTTAATTCGGTTCCTGTCACTGCAACAGCAGCAGGGCTAGGAGATGAATTGACAACCGGACTGGGAGAAGGGCTTGCAACCGGACTCGGACTTTCGGTCGCAGCAGGACTGGGAGAAGGGCTTGCAGCCGGACTTTCGATCGCAGTAGGACTGGGAGGAACGACAGAACTATTAGAGCTAATGGGTGTGACTTCAAAATTGCCTTCAGGTCTGAAGACGACGCGATATTGCGCTAAGGGTTCAGAAGAAGGAGTACTGCCAGTTGCAGGAATGTAGAGCAGATCGAGTAATGGAGTTTGTCTTGCTCGATCGAGTGCCGCAGGGGTTTCTGCTTTGAAGCCGATCACATCGCCGTTTCGAGCGACTCCAACTCGGTAGGCTAACTCTTCTGTGACTTGGGATCGAGTCGTCCAACGTTGGCGAATTTGATCACTTAAGCGATCGCTCAATGTTTTCAACTCTGCCGCATCCGTGATCGGAGGTGCAGTGTTCAGAGCGGCTTCCCCCTGAGCGAGATCTGGAGAAGTCGTGGGACTGGGAGACGCTTGAGCGGTTGGAGAAGTCGTGGGACTGGGGCTAGGGGTTGGATTCGGGCTGGCTCCAGGACTTTGATTGTTAGAAACGACACCCGGACAATCCGGCGCACCAGGACTGAGACATTCTGGAGTTTTCACTCGCATTGTCGGCATTGAGAAAAATGCGATCGCTGCAAGTGCCAATCCTGAAACCCCGATCGAAGCAGGGACAACTTGTTTCGCGATCGGTTCACCGGATCGAGCATACCGCTTGGGAACCGGGGAAAGATTCAGCGACCAGTACGGCAGCGTTTGAGTATCGGCGACGAATTGATCGATCGCTTCGACTAAATCAAATAGCTGAACGGTCGTTAAATCGAGCGATCGTTCTTCGCTATTGGCATTGTTCGGATCTTTTTCGACAATTAAGCGATGATGTGCTTGATCGAGACGTTCTAACCGGATAAAAGAAGGTCGATCGCTGTACGTATGACGCGGTAAATGGATGCCACTCAAGAATTCTTGAGCATACAAACTTACGGCTGTAACCAAACTTTCAAAAAATTCGCGCCCACCGACCAGCGGCTTTTCCTGTCCGGGAAGATGACATTCCGCATTAATTAACAACGACATTACAGGACGAACCTCTACCTGTCCTGTGCTCCCTGTATCGGACAATCCTTCTAAAATCAACGTGCAATTCGGCAGACTATATTGCCGTTGCATCGTCATTGCGTTCGTCATTGCACTTCCCCATCAAACAAACTAATCCAGAGCCGCTGTACGCCAGAAGTTCCCGTACAGAATAAAAGCTGTTCCAACAAATCGAGCGCTAATTCGTTCAATTTTTCATCCGAACTGTATGCCATCACGCCCGCCCGTTTTGGATTCATCCGGCTGCGGTAGTGCGCCCGAAATCTTTCTAAATATTCTGAGAGGCGAAAATGATGATCCGGTGACAAATTCTTCTCGCTAAGTTGCTGATACGCGAGTAAGAGTTGCCGAATCAGCACCGTTAAGCGACGCGCCAAATAACAAGTCACGAGAACGAGCGCTTTTGCTTCCACCAGCGTCAAAGGACGACGTTGAGCATGACGGCGGAAGGGATTGGTCGATCGCATTCGCCACAATGAAACGCGATTCTTGAGGACTCCGCGCAAATCAAAGTCCGATGCCACTGCCAAAACTGCCTCAGACCCTGCCAAATCGAGCGCTTCGATCGCCAATAACAGCAGATCGATCTGCATCCGGGTACGACGCGGACACACGCCTTCGGGGACAGGCGGATCGGGCAGACTGTCCAAAATAATCGGAGTCGAGGGAGGGATCGGAGCAGGTGGGCTATTCAACTGCATTACATTCACGGAGACACTCATTCCTTAATTAATCTATTCGTAATTGGGATTCGGTTGGAATCAACCTGACTGAAGACGGAAAGAATTAACGATTCGATCGATCTCATTCAATATCGTTCACTGTTTCTCACTACGAATTGCGCGTTTCAAATTACGAATTTCCAGCATTTTACCGAAATCTTAGGACAAATCTGTTTCAATCTGTTGAGCCAAGCAAATTCTGAAGGCGAAGTCGATTTCGTGCCTCCGTAGAGTTGCGGGAAGTTGCAGGTTGAATTCGATTGTCCAAGACGAATGAGAACGCTGATACATTCTGCCAAATTTGCTGCAATTTCGACAGGAAATAATGTGGGGAGTAGGGAGTGGGGGGTAGGGAGATAAAAATCATGATGAATGTTGTAATTTGTTGAAACGGCTACTCCCCACTCCCCACTCCCCACTCCAGAATTTCCAGGCGCATCTCTAACCAGAAGTGGGACAATAAGAAATGTTGTCTGCCCGATCGTGCGTGGTTTGACCGTAAAACGTTTTGTGGAGAAGGGATTGAGTGATGCTCAAACGATTCGTTGCAGTATTGCTGGTTGTACTAGCGCTAGGGTTGCAAGGTTGTGTGTCCAGTGTGGGTGGGCTGAAGAGCTTTGCCGATAGTACAGATGGCTATCGATTTTTGTATCCGAATGGCTGGCTACCTGTGAAAGTGGCAAATGGTCCTGATGTGGTGTTTCACGACATCATTAAGCAGACTGAGAACATTAGTATGGTGATCAATCCGGTTCCAGGGAAGAAGAAACTGGCGGATTTAGGAACTCCCACGGAAGTCGGATATCAATTGGGTAAAAGCGCGATCGCTCCTCCTGATTCGGGTCGGACGGCTGAATTGATTAACGCGAATTCGCGTGAAATTGCCGATCGTACTTATTATTTGCTCGAATATCTGGTGACTCTGCCCAATCAAGAGAAGCGCCACAATTTAGCAAGTGCGATCGTCTATCGCGGCAAATTGTATACGCTGAATGCTTCGACCTCTGAGGAGCGCTGGGAAAAGATGGCTCCGGTTCTGACGAAATCAGTGAAGTCGTTCATGGTGGATTAGATCGATATGGTTCCCTTTGTGCTGGCATCTGCTTCTCCCGCTCGTAAGCGCCTGTTAGATATGGCGGGAATTTCTGTGATGGTATATCCGAGCGATTTTGATGAGTCGCAAATTCAGATTGATGATCCATCGAAATTGGTGCAGGTTCTAGCCGAAGGGAAAGCTCGATCGACAATGAAGATGTTGTTCGATCGAGCCTCTGAATTGCCGCCTGGATTTTTCTCAACGACACCGGGCTTGATTCTGGGCTGTGATTCGATCTTGTGGATTGATGGTGAAATTCACGGCAAGCCGAAAGACCCGATTGAAGCGATCGATCGTTGGAAAAAGATGCGCGGCAATGTGGGTGAATTGTATACAGGTCATGCGTTTATTCAACCGTACACAACTGAGCAAGGTGCATTGATGCCTTATCCGCCTTTGGTCAGAACTCAGATGACGCGAGTGTATTTTGCAGAGATTAGCGATCGACAAATTGAGGCATACATCGCAACAAAAGAACCATTAAGCTGTGCAGGCTGTTTTGCACTCGAAGGTCGGGGCGGATTGTTTGTGGACAAAATCGAGGGCTGTCATACGAATGTGATCGGCTTGAGTCTGCCTTTATTGCGTCAGATGTTGGCAGAATTGGGATACGATGTGACGGATTTTTGGCAAGGGAATTAGTGCAGACCCAAGCATCGTAAAACTCTGTGCTCGTTTGCTTCTCGTAGTTGTCTGTAAAGACCTTTCTAAATTCGTCACTGAATAGTTTTTGCAAGGGCGGATAGTAACTATAAACCTGAAAGGGCGGCTTATCTTTTGGGATCAACCAAATCTCGGTTTGGCAAGTTCTCAAAGCATTGAGCGTACTGCCGGGTGTATTGTTCAATCCTGATGCCTGCATTTCCATCAGCGAAGCAGAATCCAGTAGATAAGGATTGCCTTTGAACACTAAGTGCGATCGATAGCTCGAAAGTTGATAGCTCACCGCGCCATATCCCATCCCGATCGTGCGATTCGGATTCGCTGCCATGAATTGATCTAAATCTGCGATCGCTCGATGTCCTGGTGCGGTGATCATACGATCGATAAACTTTACCTCTGTTGAATAGACTGCTAAACAAATAGAAAGTGTGAATGCGATCGCGGCACTAAGACTAATCGGAGTGAGAATTCTAGAGAGGTCTTGCTTCGCTGTGGGCGGCTTCTGCCCCCTAAATCCCCCACTCGTGGGGGACTTTGAAAGATGAAAAAGCTCGATCGCCAAATAAACGAATAGCGGTACAAACGGCAACATATTATTTTCTAATGCGCCACGAGTCGAGCTAATTACTGCATTCACAACAATGCCAATAATCAGAGTGACGCAGAAAAGGAAGTTTTTTGGAAGCCAACGTTTGAAAGAATCGGCAAGAACAGATTGAAGAAGTGCGATCGCAACTGGTATTCCAACAAATCCCGTCCACAGAAGATTCTTTGGAATTTGATCAGGGTTGATTCCTTTGCGTCGAACTTGCTGTAGCCACATCCAATAGTTCGTTAAGGAGATCTGAGAAAAAATTAAATAAGGTAATTCAGTCGTAAATAAAGCAATGATTGACGAGATGAATATAGAAACAAATCCGAACCGATGCAGTAATAAAACATAAATTGGAATGAAATGGAGAAAAGCTGTGATTTTTAGATTCGTGCTGACTCCGATTGCGATCGCACTTCCGACGATCGCACTCCATTTCTTTCCTCGAACAACAAGAAACAATCCCAATACTGTGAAAAATAGCAATAACGCATCTGGTCTCACCCAAAATGATGAAGTTAATAAGCCCGATGCAGAGGTTTGAGCGAGAAAACAGAGAGATACGATCGCGCTTCCATACATCGCTGCTTTCCATCCCAATCGATGCCGAATCAGCAGAAAAATTAAGCCTAAACTAGACAATCCTGCCAAACATCCTGCGACTTTTGAAGAGAAAATGCTGGGACTGAGCAAGCTAAGAAATACACTTTGAACGATGTAGGAGAATGCGCCATAGTTGTTGATGTAGCGTTCAGGAGCATCTAAATCGGGATAGAGAGGCTGACCCTGATGGAAAAGCCAAGATACGATCGCGACATTCGCCTCAGCCGGATCAGCGTAATCTGCCCACGTGGGATAGAGAAGAACTAAACCGATGTAGTTAAGCAGAATGAGGCTTGCAAGGAATAGCAGAATTGGGTGAATGAATCGATCGAACAGATTCCGCGATCGGAAGATTAAAAGTGCAGGAATTAGTCCGATGAAAAATAGGACGAAAAAGCCTTGAAAGATTAATTCAATCTCTAATCTTTTGCCGTTTGAAATTGCTTGAATAATGGGTTCTAAGATTCGCATTGGTGCAACTTCTGGCAGAAAGATTGCATGGAGTGTATTTGCTTCGTTTTGAGCGGCTTGTGCCCCCTAAATCCCCCAGAATGGGGGACTTTGAATAGGTAAAGCGGAGATGTATTTCACTAACACCTTCAAGTAAAACACTTCAAAAAAGCAACATCCTGAACTTATTCTCGAAACTGAATGAGTCCATTCCTCCTCAAAGTCCCCCACTCGTGGGGGATTTAGGGGGCTAACCTACGTCTATCAACGAAGCAAACCGATTAACTGTACGTCATCACCTGAATCACCGATCCCTCTTTCGGCAAATTCGATCGACTCATCGACAACGAATTTCCCCCTCTCCGCACAGGGGTTCCACTCATCACACTAAGAAACGCATCTAACCCGCCAAGGTCACATTCTCCTTTCGCCGCATTCGTCCGAAAATACATCGGCACAATCATCTTCGCATTCAGAACTTGCAGCGCTTGTCGTGCCTCCTGGGGATTGTAAGCCTTCGCACTCCCGCCCACCGGAATAAACACCACATCAGGTGATCCAATTAAAATCTTTTGCTCCAACGTAATCGGCGCAGCAGTTCCACCCAAATGCAGCAAATTCAAACCACCCTGATTCCAGCGCCAAGCAATATTCCGTCCAAATCGTCTCCCACCAATGCGATCGTGATCTGTCGCAATGCCCTGAATCTTCAAGCCGCCCACATTGTACGCACCCGCATCCACGAGCAGTTTCGGATTTCCCGGCACGACATCGACCGCGCCTTCATCCAAGATCTGGCTACTAATCATCACCAGATCGGTTTGTACATTCGGGGGACGATAGCCAGCCGTACAGCCCTGACTGCGAAACGGATTCACTAAAATTCGCTGACCGCTCCCGGTGAATAGAAAGCACATGTGACCGAGATAGCGCACCGAAAGCCCTCCAGATTGTGCCTGAGCTTGTCCGGCAACGACACTAGAAGCCAATCCTGCGGTCGCGTACTGAATGAACTGCCTGCGTTTCATACTTTCTCACACCAAGGTTTGAAATTACTGATCTTGAATCGATCGCAAAAAGTTCCTCAACAGTTGCTTACCCGAAGCGGTGAGAACACTTTCCGGATGAAACTGCACCCCTTGAATGTGCGGATACTCCCGATGCCGAACGCCCATGATCGTCTGATCATCCACCCATGCGGTAATTTCCAGGACTGCCGGACAACTTTCCCGATCGATTACCAGACTATGATACCGAGTCGCGGTCATCGGATTGTCCAATCCCTCAAAGACTCCGATATTCGTATGTTTCACAGCCGAAGTTTTTCCGTGCATTAATTCGGGTGCTGAAACAATGTCGCCACCAAACACTTGTCCAATACTCTGATGTCCCAAACACACGCCCAGAATCGGGGTATCGGCTCCCAATTGTCGAATCAGTTCCATTGAAATCCCGGCATCTTCGGGTCGTCCGGGTCCAGGAGAAATGACGATCGCATCCGGTTTCAATTCCCGGACTCGATCGAGCGTAATTTGATCATTTCGATAAACCTGAATGTCTGACGCGATCGCGAATTCTTCACCCAATTCGCCCAAATACTGCACCAGGTTATAAGTGAAGCTGTCGTAATTATCAATCACTAAAATCATGAGAAAGCGCTCTTGAATCCGCTCTCTCAGTTTCTCAGAAGATCAGGAGCAATAACACCCAAACTTTCGGAAGCAGGATACAGCCCGCTACGAGAACCGCCGCGATCGCTGCCACAAGAACTGCCGCTGCCGCGCAATCTTTGGCGATTTTTGCCAGTTCGTGATAGGTCTGTTTCACCGTTAAATCGACTACGGACTCGATCGCGGTATTCAGCAATTCCATCGCCAGCACGAGTCCGATCGTCAATCCAATCACCGCCAGTTCGACGACCGAAGCTTTTAAGAGCAGTCCTAACCCGATCGCGATCGAACCCAAGCAAACGTGAATTCTAAAATTCCGCTGCGTCATGAAGGCGTAACTCACCCCCATCCAGGCGTAGCGAAAACTGGTCAACAGCGTCGGAGCCACTTGCCAAGCAAGATCCCGTTCTGGCTTGACGAGCGGGACAACCTTCGATCGCTTGGAAGTCGGTGTGGGAAGTTCTTGAGACATAAGCAAACCAGGTGAACAGCCGATCAAGATACCTTATGAATACCCGATGGCGCGACTATCGCATCAGAATTCAACACACAGTATTACAACATTGTTAGGAAAGGTAAAGCGCCATTTGGGAAAATCAAAGTTAAGACTGTAATCTTGAACATTTCCTCAAGTTAGGTTGTTCTTAACATTACAATTTCAACTTTTTCTAACGTTTCGCCTCCAATCCCACCGCGTTAAGTAAAACCTGTTGCTGATCTAACATTCGCAGCAAACTCGCATCGTCGGGATGATCCCAGCCCAAGAGGTGAAGAAGCCCATGAGCCGCGAGCCAAGCCAGTTCCGTCTCTAAAGTGTGTGGAGGTGCTTGTCGATCGGCAGTTTCCACTGAGATCACAATGTCCCCTAAATAGAGCGGTTCCGCTTCTAATTCATCGAACTGCGGATAGTCTACCTCCAGTGATGCAAAGGCTAGTACGTCGGTTGGCTGATCTTTGTATCGATAATTCTGATTGAGTGACTGGATTTCTCGATCGTCAGTCAATCGTAAACTCAGTTCGTACTGCTCTTGAGGATGTAGCGGTTCTCCTTCGTGCATCGGCTGGATCAATTCGAGCCATCTGCGAAACCAGATCTCCCAGGTCTCGGACTGGATTGGCAATTCCTGGTGAAAACAATCCTGAACGCTTACTTCGATCTGCATTATCGGGTCAAGTACGAAAGAACGACGAGTGTACCCAAAAGCCCGATCGTGGTCAGGGCGAAGTGAAAAATCGATTTGCCGCGTTTGCGTACCATGTTCCGCATGGCTAACTTAACGTAGCTCGGTTTCGGTTCTTCAGGTGTTACGGGTGTTTCAGGGGCTTCATTCATGAGATTTTGCAAAATTAGGGCAATTCCAATGTAACAAGTTAAGCGACCCGTCTGAATTTTGCTACTCTATTACTCATTCTTTTCATGTATTGCTTATGTCTCGTTTGACGACGACTCTTGAAGCCATTCTCTATTTGAAAGCGCAACCGTTGACGATCGCGCAATTATCCGAGATAGCAGGCTTCGATCGCAAAACGATCGAGGAAGCATTGATGGAATTGATGTCAGATTATGCTCATCGTGACGGTGCTCTAGAAGTTGCGGAAACCGAATCGGGCTACAGTCTGCAACTCAGAGCAAGCTACCAAAATTTAATCAATACGCTGATTCCTGCTGATATCGGAGTCGGAGCGCTGAGAACATTAGCGGTGATTGCCTTAAAAGGTCCCCTTAGCCAGACAGAGCTGGTCGAAATTCGTGGCTCCGGCGTATACCAGCACATTCCAGAATTGGTTGAGATGGGATTTGTGCGGAAACGGAAAAATTCAGATGGTCGATCGTCATTAGTGCAAGTGACGGATAAGTTTCATCAGTATTTCCAGATCAATCAAGATATCGGGCAATTGATTCAGAAGCGATCGCAACCTCAACCAGAGGAAGTCGTGGAAGAGCCTGCTTTGGTGGAGTCGTAGAAGTGCGACTTTACTCAGCAATCGATTTTTGCGCTGATTGCGACGATTTCACTCTACGGAATTACTCACCCTTTCCGGTGAAATTAGCCGACCTCGATCGACTCCGATGGACGGTAGCGTGCGTCATCGAAATTGCAAAACTCGCGAGGGATGGCGCACATTACAATAAGAGATAGAGCTTTGTTGAAATTCAACTGAGTTTTTTAACCTGATAGCCGAAACCCATGTCTTTGTCATCCACGCAACTTCCTCCCGCACTCGATCGTATTGTGCAGCGACTCGCACGATCGACGGAACCGAAACGGAAATATGAGCTTTTGATTACGTTGGCTCAACGGCTCAAATCTTTTCCTGAAACTGAAAAAACGCCGGACAATAAAGTGCCTGGATGTGCGTCTCAGGTTTTCGTAGTGGCAAACCTAGAAGACGGAAAAGTGCTGTTTGATGGCGATTCCGATTCCCAATTAGTCAAAGGATTAGTGGCGCTGTTAGTCGAAGGCTTGAGCGGATCGACTCCTCAAGAAGTGATAGATTTGTCTCCGGACTTCATTAAAGCGACTGGATTAGATGTGAGTTTGACTCCTTCTCGTGCGAATGGTTTCTATAATATCCTGGCGAAAATGAAGCAGAAATCGCAGGCATTGATGGAGAGCTAACCGTTCAAAATCCAAAAATAAGATAAAATTCAGGGCAAATTCGCGATTTGAAACCGTTGGAATATTATCAGCCGACTCTTCCTAATCTGTCGATCGAACAACTGCCCCCCCGTCGTCATCGTCGCAGTTCTGATCTCAATCATATTCGTCTCCACGATCGCGCCTGTCACGATTGGTATCGCTTTGTGCTGTCGTTTCCGCCTCATTTGGTGCAGAAGTATTTGACGGATTTTGGGATGAGTTCTGAGCAACGTGTTCTCGATCCGTTCTGCGGCACTGGAACGACCGTTGTAGAGTGCAAAAAGCAAGGCGTTCCCAGTGTGGGAGTCGAAGCGAATCAAATGGCTTGGTTTGCGGGGACAACAAAATTAGATTGGTCGATCGATCAAAATCGCTTACTCGATCATGCGACAAAAATTGCAGAATTGGCTCACACGAATCTCGATCGACCGCTCCAGACTTTATCAGAAGAACAAACACAGTTATTACTCAAGAATTCGATTAGTGAATTGCCTCTACATAAGGCGTTGATTTTATTAGAGCAATTAGAAAAATATAAAGATGAACATTGCGATCGACATGAAAGACTCGCATTAGCAAAAATTCTCGTTTATTCCATTAGCAATCTAAAATTTGCACCAGAAGTGAGTATCGGAAAACCTAAACAGGATGCTCCGGTCATTGAACTTTGGTTAGATGAAATTCGACAAATTGCCACCGATTTAGAGTACTTGAAATCGCTCAAAGATACGCCTGCAATGATTCATCATGCGGACTCTCGTAGTTTGTTGACGGTCTTGGAGCCGAACTCGATCGATGCAGTCATTACTTCGCCGCCGTATCCAAATGAGAAAGATTACACTCGCACCACTCGATTAGAGTCGGTCTTGCTTGGATTTTTGCAAACCAAAGCCGATTTGAGGACATTGAAACAGGGATTGATGCGATCGAATTCTCGGTGCGTTTATCGATCGGACAATGACGATCAGTGGGTGGCAGATCATCCAGAGATTCAACGAATTGCGAACGAGATTGAAGCCAAGCGAATTGAATTGAAAAAAACGAGTGGATTCGAGCGGCAATATGCACGAGCGACAAAACTCTATTTCGGTGGGATGGCGAAACATTTAGCCGATTTGCGCCAAGCTTTAAGACCGAATGCACAGTTAGCTTATGTGGTGGGGGATCAGGCTTCCTATTTGCGCGTCATGATTCGGACTGGGGAACTGATCGCGGATTTGGCAAAATCACTCGGTTATGAAGTCACCGATATCGAGCTTTTCCGAACCCGATTGGCAACCGCGACTAAAGAACAGTTGCGCGAAGAAGTGGTTCTACTGAAGTGGAAAGGGAACTAGGTAGAGCGTGAGAAAACCCGCGATCGCACAAACGATCGAGAATCCTAATACCCTTAATCGCCCTTTCTGATCACCCGGAATTGCCCAAAGCAACAAAGAAGCAACGACCATCAAACTTCCTAAGATCGCTGCTATACCGCCAATCCACGCCGCTATCAGCCATAGGATAATCATCTTCCTTCTCCAGATGTACGGTTAACCCCCATAATTACCACCCCAGTGGCGGATGGTCATTTTGTCAAATGCTTGTTATCTTTTTTAATATCAGATACAAGATTCCAGGTTAGTTCAGGGAATCCTCAAGGAATCAAATTGATTCGTTCAGGATAAACATCCTTGACAACAAAACCAAAGCATCCTGTACTTGATCTACTCTCTTTTATTCGGAGCGTATTATGAGTCAACCTGTCGAACTTTCCTTGGAACAACAATTCAGCGTCCGCTCGTTCGAGACACAAGTGAAACAAATGAGCCGCGAACAGGCACAAGAGTTTCTCGTCCAACTGTACGAACAAATGCTGATGCGCGAAACGATGTATCGTCACTTCCTCAAGCATGAGTGGGGCTTAGAGTCTGGTCCCATGAGCTAAGGGTTGTATTTCCATCTTGTGGGCGACCTCGAACTTTTGCTTCGTTCTGAAGAATTAGAAAAAAGCAGGGGTGTGGGGCGTTCAACGAGAGACTCAATGTTAAGCGATCGCTCATTCTCTCTGAGGTTCATCGTTACTAAAATCCTCAGTGCCTTGTATTGGAGTTCTGTCCCGTCATTTTCTCGAATCGAGCAAAGGTACGATCGCATCAAAGCGTCCCTGTTGGATGGCGCTTACCCGTGACCTGATCTTATATTTCGCAGATTCAGCGACAAAATTTTGACAATTTAATCCCGCGTTGCGGATGTACTGCACGAATTCGCAACAAAAAAGGCAGGCTGACAGCCTGCCTAAAAAACTTTACAAGGTTATCTCGAATTAGTAACGGCGCGAAGATCCGCCTTTACGATCGAAACTACCGCGAGACGGACCACGCTCTTCGCGAGGCTTTGCTTTGTTCACGGTCAAATCGCGCCCCATCCATTCCGCACCGTTCAATGCTTCGATCGCGGCATCTTCTTCCGCATCGCTGGACATTTCAACGAATCCGAAGCCGCGTAACCGTCCGGTTTCACGATCAGTCGGAAGTTGAACGCGCTTAACCGTTCCAAACTCAGCAAAAATCTCTGCAAGATTCTCTTGCACAACCTCATAAGAGAGGTTTCCAACGTAGATTGACATAAGGTATTGCTCCAAAATTACAGCGTGGAGAGATTTAAATTCGGAGCAATATCTGTAGAGGAAATTACACTGCCGAAGATCGTCTCTTCATTCAAAAGCTTAACACACTCTTTTAGGGTGGATGCGATCGCAACTCGCAAATTTCTGCTGCGATCGCAGTCGTCATGTTAAGGTCTTTAAGAAGGTTTATCTTCGGTTGTGTAAATCGTTTCAGCTTAGCGTGTCTCCGAACGTAACTCTCTTTGTAAATGATTTTGATTGTTATGGAGGCGATGAATGACGCAGGTGATTCCAGGTGAGAATGAGAGCATTGAGTCCACTTTGCGACGATTTAAGCGAGAAGTTTCCAAGGCAGAGATCTTTCCAGATATGCGGAAACATCGCTATTTTGAAACGCCGATCGAGAAGCGGAAACGCAAAGCACTGGCGAAACAGAAGCAGCGCAGAAGAAAGATCCGCAATTAGAGTTTTAACAGAATTCAGCATGATCCCCCGCCAATCATTCTTTGCGGGGATCGATCGCTGTAATCTCAGTAAAGCGCTTAAGCATCTCTAGTTCTGAGCCACCTTTTCTTCTGATTTAACGGATGATTTGTACACCCAAGTCATTCTTGGTCTGACTTCTAGCAAGTGATGATCAGGCGTGAAGAGTTCCCAGTAGGCGAGATTGTATTCGTCATCCTCTGAGGTAGGCAAAATTTTCAAGCAAAGCTGATGATCGAAGCTCAAAATTAGATCTAATTGGGGAAAGCCAATTTCTAACTTTGTGACGGTACTTCCTTCTATTTTTTTAACTTCAGCTTCCATCTCTTCACGAGAAGCCTCCGAAGTTATCAGAATTCCGAGCGGTGATTCTAGCTGCCAGTTTGTTCCACGCGAACCCAAGATCCAACTTCCTTTGGATTGACCCACTAATTTGGGATGGGAATAGGGAATGCGTTCTCCAAAATGCAAATTCAGTTCATCGCCATAACTGAAAGATGCCTGCCAGCAAGTTTCTCCTACCAAACGATTTGCAAGTTCGAGCGGTTGAGTTAAATCTTGAACGGTTCCAATTCGATGAGCAGTTTCTAAGGTCATAGGGTTTCTGACACTTAAGTTTGGTTTAGAAATTCGCGGGCTTTTTGACGGAGTTCCTGATAAGTGAAATCTCCCCGTTCATTCTTGCTTCCACCGTAGCCGCTTGCCTTCTCAGATTCAATAAATTTGCCAAAATCCTTGCGTTCATCTTCATCCATGCCAAACTCGTTTGCGATCGCGTCAATCTGCTGCAAATCTTTCTTCTTTCCCAATCGCGCCTCCAAGCCCTAAAGCACCCGAAGGACACTCGCAACTTTCGCGATCGTTTCCATCTTTTCAATTTCACCCAATGCTTTACGGAAGTTTCCTTCCTGAACTTCATGAGTCACGACGACAATTTCTGCGGCTCCCTCTCGGAAGCCCGCTTGGACGACAGATTCTAAGCTGACTTCGTGATCGCCAAAACAGGTTCCTACTTTACCGATCACACCCGGATAATCTTGAGTGAGAAATCGAGCGTAAAAGCGGGTGTAAAGTTCTTCCATTGGCGCGATCGTACAGTAGTGCTGATGCGAACAAGCCAATAGCGGATCAAGAATCGGAGACTCATTCGGTTCAGACGCATGAGCAACTCTGAGTAATGCGGCAATTCTCAACACATCAGCGACGACTGCGCTGGCAGTGGGTCCTGATCCCGCTCCCCGTCCAAAGAACATCACTTGCCCGATCGGTTCTCCTTCAATCAAAATCGCATTGTAAACATCGTTGACGCTGGCGAGGGGATGCGACTTCGGAACCAGCGTCGGATGCACTCTGACTTCGAGTTCGTCGCTCGATTTACGTTGTGCGATCGCTAAGAGTTTGATCACGAATCCGAGTTTTTCGGCATAGGCAATCTCGATCGCGCTGACGTTCCGAATCCCTTCACAGTAGACTTCCGGTAATTTAATCCGTCCGCCAAATGCCAGCGATGCCAAAATTGCGATCTTGTCGGCTGCATCGAATCCATCGACATCAGCAGTGGGATCAGCTTCGGCATATCCTAATTTCTGAGCATCGGCGAGAATTTCCGTAAAATCGCCGCCCTCAAGCTGCATCCGAGTGAGAATATAGTTCGTCGTGCCGTTAACGATTCCGGTGACGGTATTAATTCGATTCGCACAGAGCGATTGTTTGAGCGGTTCGATCACCGGAATACCGCCCCCGACTGCGGCTTCGAGGAGAACGTAAACGCCTGCTTCGGATGCTGCCGTAAAAATCTCATCTCCGAATTTCGCGATCGCGGCTTTATTGGCGGTGACAACGTGTTTTTTATTCTGAATCGCTTTTAACATCAGCGATCGGGCAGGTTCCAAGCCGCCCATGACTTCGATCACGATATCAATTTCGGGATCGGTGACGATCGACTCTAAATCCGTGGTTAATAACTCAGTCGGCACGATTCGGGGTTTATCGATCGATCGCACTCCGACCTTATGAATCACAATATCTTGCAGTAACGGGTGACGCTGCGCCGGATCACGGAGAATTTCAACCGTTCCAGTCCCGACAGTTCCCAATCCCAACAAACCGACTTTAAACGCCACGGCTTTTTTCCCATCACAACAGATCTTTAATTTTATTGGAACGGTGACGATCAAGTGACGTGATGTTTTCGCGTTGGAGCTTTGCGGAATGTCCTTGCTCCGATAGAATGAGACCTTGCAAGTAACTTATTCAAACGTGGGAACGCAATGGCAGAGACACTCTTCTTTAATGCCCTTCGAGAAGCGATCGACGAAGAAATGGCAAAAGACCCGACAGTTTTGGTGATGGGCGAAGATGTCGGGCATTATGGCGGTTCTTACAAAGTCACGAAGGATTTATATAAGAAGTACGGGGATTTGCGATTGCTCGATACGCCGATCGCAGAAAATAGCTTCACCGGAATGGCGGTTGGAGCGGCAATGACTGGATTGCGCCCGATTATCGAAGGGATGAACATGGGATTTCTCTTGCTGGCGTTCAACCAAATCGCCAACAATGCAGGAATGTTGCGCTACACGTCGGGTGGAAACTTCAAAATCCCGATCGTGATTCGCGGTCCGGGGGGTGTCGGTTCTCGACTTGGCGCAGAACACTCGCAGCGTCTAGAGGCTTACTTCCAAGCCGTTCCTGGATTAAAAATCGTTGCGTGTTCGACTCCATACAACGCAAAAGGTTTACTCAAGTCAGCGATTCGGGACAATAATCCGGTGCTGTTCTTTGAACATGTCCTGCTTTACAACTTGAAAGAAGATCTGCCGAGCGAGGAATATTACTTGCCGTTGGACAAAGCCGAAATCGTTCGCAAAGGAAAAGATGTCACGATTCTCACCTATTCGAGAATGCGTCACCATGCGATGCAAGCGATGAAGACTTTGGATAAAGAAGGCTATGACTGCGAAGTGATCGATCTGCTGTCGCTCAAGCCCTTAGACTTTGACACGATCGGCGAATCGATCCGTAAGACTCATCGCGTGATCATCGTTGAAGAATGTATGCGAACAGGTGGAATTGGTGCGGAATTGGTCGCATCGATTAACGATCGCTTTTTCGATGAACTCGATGCGCCTGTGTTGCGAATGTCGTCTCAAGATATTCCGACTCCCTACAACGGAGCATTGGAAGCGTTAACGATCGTGCAACCGCCGCAGATTGTGGAAGCAGTTCGCAATATGGTTCCGCTGAAGGTTTAATGCGATCGAAAAAGATAACAGTGAGAATCAAACACTCATGCTTGAGTAGTAAAGGCTCGTAAACGAGAATCAAAGGCTCGTCGATGAGTGACCAACACTCGTGAGCGAATATCAAATACTCGTGCGTGAGTAATAAAGACTCGTCGATGAGTGATCAACAGTCGTGCTTGAGTAGTAAAGACTCGTAAACGAGAATCAAAGACTCGTCGATGAGTGATCAACAGTCGTGAGCGAATATCAGATACTGATCGACGAGTCTTTGAACTTGATTAAGAAACCGATACAGGAGTCGGAGCTTCTTTCGATACTTTAGAGCGAGTTGCTTTAAATCGTTCACCCAACTGATCTGCGACTGCTTTGAGTCCTGGAGTCTTTTTAGAAGCGGTTTTGATGTACTCGTAGACGGTAAGGCTATCAGTCATCGCATCGCTGCTTACAGACATCAAGGTATCATCGACTTTCTCGGTGAGTTGTTGCAGTCTCAGGTGAACCTCGCTTAACGTCGTTGCGAGTTGATAATTGTTGCCGAATGCTTTCAGGTCAAAACTCACAGGCAAAACATCAGGATTAGTTTGTGCTGCCATCAGACTATTGCTGACAAACGAGAGGCTTTTATTGCCCATCTTGAACAGCTTGCGGCGTTCTTCAGTTGTGAGATGTACCAGATACGGAAGCTTATTCTCGATCGTAGCGAGGGCAGCTTTGATCTCTTCAAGATCGGTCTCTGAGAGTTGAGGCGCGATCGTTTGATTTGTCATCGGTTCAGTGTTCCTATAGGTAATGTCCTCAGCGTTTCGGTCATCGATAAATTTGCGAAAAGCATCGAGGGCTGTATCGTCTGAGAGTGCCCATGCCAGAGCGCGATCGCACTTTGGCACAGAATCGGCTCGTCCACTAGATTCGCCAAAACGGCTGATTTCAAGCCCTGCTCAATACTGATTAACCGATCAAAGCAATAAGCGATGAACCGTGTAGATTATAGAAGTCGTTGACAATGCGATCGCGATGATTCTGCCTACGGATGCGGTCATCTCAGAAACAAAACTCACTGCTTATTTGCTAGTGCCATTACCCAAGGACGATAAATCTAAATTTCTAGCTCAAGCTGGGTACACCCTTGATAATTGGCAGCAACTTGAATCAGATCTTCGTACACAAGTCTTGTGCCAACCTGCGGAGTTCATTGAAACGACGCGCTATGGTAAGAAATATGTAATTCGTGCAATATTACAGGGAGTGAATGGTGTTCAACTTCGTATCGTTACAATTTGGATGGTTGACGATATTGAAACTCGATTTGTCACACTCGTACCTGATAAGGGAGGTACACCATGAAAACCACTTATCCTTTATTTTCGCAAGTTGCCCTGACTCAAGATATTCAAGAGTTGAACCTAAAGCGGGGTGATATTGCGACGATCGTGGAACATTACCCAATGGATGAAGGGCAAGAAGATGGCTACAGTTTGGAAGGATTTGATCTTCCTCAAGTTACGATCGAGGTTGCTGCTTCTCAAATTATGCCAGTGGAACAATGGCAACAAGAGGAGGCAATTTTGGCGAAGCTACGGCAATTATCTCAGGCTCGATTAGTTCAGATTGAAGAATATCTGGATTTCCTATTACAGAAAGAGAGGAGCGAAAAAAGCACTGCTTAAAGACGAAAATGAGCAGCAAAAGACAGGCGTAAATCCTTCCGCAATCGAAACCCTACACAGTAGGATGAGATCCATTTAATCAACCTTGAGAGCAATTCACGACTCAAGCCAAAGAATCTATTTCTATTGCCAAAACCGTATCGAATGCAACGTCTTACAAAGAAAGCGTTATCATAGCCTTTGTCATAACAGGAACGGCTATGGGACGGCAGCGAGGATTATTAATCTTAATTTTGGTGCTAGTGCTTGGCTCGATCTATATCATCTTTGATCAGCGCCACTTTCCAGCACTCTTGGGCTTAGACTTGCGCGGCGGATCGCAGATTACGATCCAGGTCAAGCCCACCGCAGAAATTAAAAACATCACGTCACAACAACTCGAAGACGTACAGCGCGTGATCGAAGGTCGGATTAACGGTTTGGGCGTGTCGGAACCTCTGGTGCAAACGGCTGGGGAAGACCAAATTCTTGTGCAATTGCCGGGTGTGAATGATCCAGAGCAAGCCGAGCGAGTTCTAGGAGGAACGGCGCAACTCGATTTCCGGGCACAAAAAGCAGGAACCGAGCAGCAATTACTGATCGAACAGTCCGTCCGCCAAGATCTGCTGAGAAAACAGGAAGAATTGCGGAAATCTGGAGATCAAAAAACGATCGAGGAAAACCAAGCCGCTCTGAAACGAAGTAATGATGCGATCGCGGCTCTCTTTGATCCACCCGCGTTAGTGGGTAAGAATTTAAGGAATGCGTTTCCAGAATCTGCCCCTGGATCAAATTCGTTTAGCGTCGGACTGCAATTTGACGAAGAAGGCGGTAAAAGATTTGCCGACCTCACTAAAAGTCTGGCAGGCACAGGTCGATCGCTGGGTATCTTCCTCGATAACGGTCTCATCAGCTATCCCACGGTCGGAGCCGAATTTGCTCAAACGGGAATCGCAGGCGGCGGAGCGACAATCACCGGACGATTTACCGCCCAAGAAGCAACCGATCTCGCCGTTCAACTTCGAGGGGGTGCGTTACCGCTTCCGGTTGAAGTCGTCGAGAACCGAACCGTGGGCGCAACCCTGGGACGCGACAGTATCCAAAGCAGTATCTATGCTGGCGTGGGTGGATTGCTGCTGGTTCTCGGCTTCATGATTGTCTATTACCGTTTGCCGGGTGTGATTAGTGCAATCTCGCTCGTGATTTATGCACTGTTAACCTATGCCGGGTTCAAACTTCTAGGCGTGACGTTAACCCTACCGGGAATCGCTGGATTTATTCTCAGTATCGGAATGGCAGTAGACGCGAACATCCTGATTTTTGAGCGGACTCGTGAAGAATTACTCGCAGGTAAAACGCTTTACCGATCGGTCGAATCCGGTTTCTTCCGCGCCTTCTCTAGCATCCTTGATAGTAACGTTACAACTGCGATCGCTTGTATCGCCCTAATCTGGTTCGGGTCAGGACTCGTCAAAGGTTTCGGGGTGACACTCTTATTAGGGGTCGCGATCAGTATGTTTACTGCCGTGACCTGTAGCCGCACCTTAATGATGTACGCGATTACGCTTCCGGGACTCCGCAAGCCCGAATGGTTCTGTCCCAACCTCCCCAAAGCTAAACAATCGACTCCGGAGACCACCTGATGAAACTGAATGTTATTCGCCAGAGAGGATTGTGGTGGACGATTTCTGCAATTTGTGTTCTTGCAGGCATCATTGCAATGGTGATTCTACAAACGCAGATTGGGACTCCGCTGCGTCCGGGTCTCGACTTCAAAGGAGGAACTCGGCTTCAGGTTGAACTCGATTGTAGTGTTCCTGGAAACTGTGACAAGCCAATTAGTCTCGATGCGATTCGTGAAGTGTTGCAATCGCAAAATCTCGGTGATGCCAGTCTCCAACTCGTTGGACAAGAACAGCGAGCCGCTTTGATTCGCACGACTACCTTGAGTGTTGATCAGCGAACTAAACTACAAGCCGAACTCGAATCTAAAGTCGGTCGGTTTGATGCGACGAAAACGCAGATTGATACCGTCGGTCCAACGATCGGTAGACAGCTTTTCCAGTCTGCATTAGTCGCTCTCCTCGTATCTTTCGCAGGCATTACGCTGTACATGACGTTTCGATTTGAATTGGATTACGCCCTCTTCGCGATTCTTGCACTCTTCCACGATGTCTTGATCACGGTCGGTTTCTTCGCGATTCTCGGACTTACACCATTAAGAACCGAGGTCGATAGTTTGTTCGTCGTGGCATTGTTAACGATCGTCGGTTTCTCGGTCAATGACACGGTTGTGATTTACGATCGCGTCCGCGAAACGATTCAACTCAATCCCGGTCGGCATATTAACGAGATCGTGGACGATGCCGTGAATCAGACTTTAACGCGATCGCTGAACACCACGCTAACGGTTTTATTAACCCTGTTTGCGCTCTTCTTCTTCGGAGGAGAAACGCTGAAGAACTTTGCCCTAGCGCTGATTATCGGATTTACGATGGGTGCGTATTCGAGTATCTTTATCGCGAGTACACTGTTAGCACTGTGGCGAGAAAAGCGGGGACGGGCATTCGCGCCTGTGAAAACTGCCGAAGCCAGTAGCGACTAGGTTTGAATTGTATGACTCCTCCGGATTTTATTGATCCGTCTGAACTTGATCCCAAATTTCAAGCTGCCGTTCAACGCCTGCATCGAATGACGGTGATTGGACGGTGGTTTGTCGTAATTGGACTTTGGTTAACGATCGGAGTTCTGAGTCTATGGGGCTTGCGTTATCCCATTTCGCTAATGCAGCAATATTTCACCTGGGCAGCCCTACGACACGGACTGGCGGGAAATCTCCCAGCAACGATCGGACTCGGATTTTGTATCGGAATGACGTTGAGTGTACTGATCTGGCAAAGCCGCAATATTCTATTTGGTCTGCCGCCCGATGAACGTCAGCGACTTGAGAAAACGGTTCTGAAGATTCGTCAACAAGGTCGCAGTCATCCACTTTGGAAATGGATCGAGAAATCTTAGCAATGAAATACCCTGACGAATCGAACTCGTCAGGGTATTAAAAAGCTTATCTCTCTACATTGATTGTGCCAAGTTCGGTATTGAGATAGTATTGCCGCAAAATCCGATCGAAGGTATAGCCGCGACGTGCCATGTTATAGGCTCCCCATTGGCTCATTCCCAATCCGTGACCGAATCCGCGTCCATTAAAGGTTACGCCAGCGAGCGCCTGCTTTTGTCCTTCTTTGCTCGCGATAGGCTGAAACTGATTCGCGATCGTAAACAAGGTACTTCTCAAGCCCAACGCTTCCCGGAATTCGTTTCCTTTAACGACCTTGGAACCGCGATCTCCTACAACTCGAATTTCTTGCACCCGTCCACAATTTCGGGTCATCTTGACGGGTTCTAAGCGCTGTAAATTCCCGACTCCGAATCGATTCCCGATCTCTGCGGCTGTAAAGTTTCTTGACCATTCATTCACAGGTGAGCCTTGGTCGTAATTGTTCTTGACCGATCGCAGATACGGCAAAGGCTGCACCCAAACATCTTCTACGTTCTCGGTACATCCACCCGCAGACGAGTGAAACACCGCATTGATGACTCTATCATCGTGTGCCAGAACTTTTCCGGCAGTTGCGATGACTGCCGTTTGTGTTCCTGCGGATTCGGCTTGAATGCCGTTGTAAACTTGCCAACCTTGCGTATCGCCAAGGTCAAACATTTCGTTTTTCCGGATTGCGCCTTCGCGTTCGTGTAAAGCATAACTCCGAGCCGCGACTGCTTGAGCTTTCAGGGCTTCTTGGGGCCAATTGCCGCTCATTTCACTGCCCAAAACGCTGAACAGATATTGCTCTAAATCGACATAGTTAATCGCCGTTAGTCCTTTGCCCGTCGGAATCAAATACACTCGACCGCGATACCAGCGATTTCCAATCCAGACGACTCCATTTTCATCTTTGGGTACAACCCACAACGCGCCAGATTTCCAGCGATCGAGCGCAATTCCGCCCTCTTTCACCTGCGCCGCAAACCCGTTCATTCCTTGAATTTCGCCGATTACCCGCTGCGAACCATCCAAGACTTGAGCATTCACCGAGCTACCGACGTTGACTTGCGGCACGTTTTGTTCGATCGCCACGCGCAACTTGAGCGATTCTTTGGCTTCAGCCGACAGAATGCCCGCTGCCCAGATTAAGACAGTTAGCCCAAAGGATTTTGAAATCGAGTTCAACAGCGATCGAGCCTTCATTTGATTTACCATTGCACTTTCGGGGTCTTCACTCAACAATTAACAGCGGTCACGCCAAGCGTTCTGGATCAATTTGCCACGATTTATTAAGTTTCTAACATTTGTTAATATACGTGACTTTCCATTGCCTGTAATCCGGATCACGCAAACCTGCTTAAAATTTCATCGTTCTTTGGCAGAGACCGCTTCGGTGTGAAGCAAGTTCCTGTGGCAGTATGAAGATAGTGTATTGAGTTCAGGCGGGTCAGCTTTGCAGATCACATTTTTGGGCACGAGTTCTGGGGTTCCGACTCGATCGCGAAATGTTAGCGCGATCGCACTCCGCTTGCCGCAACGGGCGGAGGTGTGGCTGTTTGACTGCGGGGAAGGAACACAACATCAATTTCTCAGAAGCGATCTGCGGGTGAGTCAGATTCGACGAATTTTCGTCACGCACGTTCACGGGGATCACATTTTCGGCTTAATGGGCTTGTTGGCAAGCTGCGGACTGGCGGGAAATCCTGAACAAATCGATATTTACGGTCCTCCTGAGTTAGATCAGTACCTCAAGGCGTGTAAGCGGTATTCACAGACGCATTTTTCCTATCCGGTCAAATTTCATCCGGTGAGTCCTGGGCTGGTCTTTGAGGATGAAGAATTCACGGTGACTTGTGATTTGTTGAAGCATCGAGTTCCCGCGTTCGGGTATCGGGTGGCGGAGAAAGACCGTCCGGGGCATTTCAAGGCTGAAGTCGCGAAAGAGTTGGGGATTCCGTCGGGTCCGATTTATGGAAAGTTGAAGCGGGGCGAGACGGTAACGCTACCGGATGGACGGACGATCGATGGAAAAAACCTCTGCGGCGAAACCGAAATCGGACGCAAAATGGCTTATTGTACCGATACGGTTTTTTGTGAAAATGCGATCGACCTTGCCCGTGATGCAGATGTGCTGATTCACGAAGCCACGTTCGCCCATCAAGATGCAGAGATGGCATTTCAGAGACTTCATTCGACTTCGACAATGGCGGCTCAAACGGCGTTATTGGCTCAAGTGAAGACGCTGATTATGACGCATTTTAGCCCTCGATATGCGCCTGGAAATGCAATTCAGATCAAAGATTTGCTCAATGAAGCTCGTGCGATTTTTCCAAATACGGAATTGGCTTCGGATTTCTGGACTTATGAGATTCCGAGACGGACTGAGCAAGCGAAGGAAGCGATCGCGCATTAACTCGTAAGCTTTGTCCAATAGCGATCGTATGCTTCCAAAACGTCCCGCTCCATCGGCAGAATCGATTCAGATTTATTGATCGTTTCCATTGATGGGAAAAGGCTAGTATTCGATTGCACATCAGGCGGCAATTTCGCGATCGCGGCTCGATTTGTAGTAGCAAAAGACAACCGCTCCGTCAATTTCGCAGCGACTTCCGGTTGCAGCATAAATTCCATCCAAGCGTAGGCTGCATCTGGGTTTGGAGCCGTTTTGGGAATTACCATTGTGTCACTCCAAACCGAAGTTCCGCTGGCTGGAATCACGTATTTGAGTTTCGGATTCTGAGTCGTAGCAAGAACAGCATCCGAAGAGTAAACCATTGAAATTAAAAGATCTCCAGCAATTAACTGATCGCGCCAAGCATCGGTGGTGAAAGTTGCGATCGCAGGTTTCAATTCTTGTAAGCGATCGTAGGCTTTCTTCAGTTCTGCGGGGTCTTGAGAATTGTAAGAATAACCGAGCGATCGTAAAGTCGCACCCAACACTTCCCGCACATCATTCATCAGCGTAATGCGTCGATTCAGCTTGTCTTTGTTTTCCCAAAGATAGTTCCAATCAGTGGGTGGATTCGTCAGCTTCTCGCTGTTATAAAGCAATCCAGTCGTTCCCCAACTCACAGGAACACTGTAGCGATTTCCAGGATCATGAATCGTGTTCTGAAATCGAGGAAGTAAATTACTCAAACTTTCTAGCCTCAGATGATCGAGTTCGCTTAGATACCCAAGCCCTTTCATCTGAGTCACTTTGTAGTCAGATGGGTAAATGATGCTGTAGATACCTGCTTTTCCTGCCTGAAACGTCGCTAACATCGTTTCATTAGAATCAAACACATCGAACGTTACTTTAATTCCAGTTTTGGCGCGGAACGTATCGACTAATTCTTGATCGATATAGTTCGCCCAAGTGTAGATATGGAGTTCATCCGAAGAAGACGCGATCGCCCGATCGGTCTGAACTTTTGCAAGTGTCCACCCACAACTCGACAAGCCAAACCCAGACATTCCAAGAGCAGCCGTTTTCAAGAATCGACGACGAGAATAAGCCATTTTCGCCTCCTACGATTCTGACAACGCTAAACTATCGATCGCATTCCAACACACATAGATTGGAGTATCTGCATTGGGAAGATTCGCTGAAGTGGGCTGACGAACGATGATGCGATCGCCCGATTGTAACTGCACTAAACAATGCACGTGCGTTCCCAAATACATCACATCTTGCAATCGACCTTCAAAACAATTCGCTGAATCCACAGGCGCGAGTGAAATCTGAATCTTCTCAGGGCGTGTACTGGTCATGACCCATCCAGAAGTCAGCGGATTCGTCGGATTTTGCTGCACTGTGAGCTTAATTCCGGTTTCGGTTCTAATCCAAAGCGTCTGAGGATGTGCGCCTTCGATCTTGCCGCGTAGCAAGTTCGTATCTCCGATAAAGTCAGCAACGAATGGAGTCGAAGGTCGATCGTAGATTTGTTCTGGTGTGCCAACCTGTTCGAGCTTGCCAAGGTTCATCACTGCAATGCGATCGGACAATGACAACGCTTCTTCCTGATCGTGCGTCACCATCACAAAGGTAATTCCCAACTCCCGGTGTAAGGTTGCAAGTTCTACCTGCATTTCCTTCCGCAGTTTCAGATCCAAGGCTCCCAACGGTTCATCGAGCAGTAACACCGCTGGACGATTCACCAATGCTCGTGCGACCGCGACCCGTTGCTGCTGTCCACCAGAAAGCTGAGTCGGAAATCGATTCGCTAAATGTTCAAGCTTCACCAGTTTCAAAGCATCTCTCACGCGGTCTTGAGTTTCCGATCGAGAACATTTCTGAATCTTTAAGCCAAATGCAATATTTTCCCAAACGGTCATGTGTCCGAACAGTGCATAGCTCTGAAACACTGTATTCGCGGGACGCTTATAAGGCGGGACATTTAGCATTGAGCGATCGCGAATCAGAATGTCCCCTGCCGACGGATTCTCAAATCCTGCGATCATTCGTAGCGTCGTGGTTTTACCGCATCCAGACGGACCCAAAATACTAAAAAATTCACCGCGTCGAATGCCCAGATCGATTCCACGCACAGCGGCTTCACCGTTGTAAACTTTGGAGACTTTTCGCAGTTCGACATCAAGACTCGTATCGAGACTGCGAACGGGGGGAGTCTGAGTTGCCATTTGAGCCATAAAGATAACTTCCGGTGCGATCGTGGGGCATTAACCGCTCATGTGTCGGTCATTTCCGCGACAAACCCATCGTATCTGGGAAACTCGAATTCGGAACATTCCGTAAATTCACGCGCTTGATTGTAAAGCCTTTAAATTTCCCATGGGTTCGTACTGCTAGATTTCCCAATCCCCCGAAGAATTAACCCTTGTGATCCACGCAAAACTGGAAGATGTCAAGCCTGTATCAACCAAGCTTCCAAATCGGCTAGGGACGTAAATTCTAATAAGGCTTCTCCCAAGGTTTCGATTTGATCGATCGACAAACGATCGCAGCGATCGAGAATTTCAGGCGGTAAAGATCCGACTTGCTTAGTTAAAAGTCGTAAAACTAGCGATCGCTCCCGCTCAATTCCTTGCTCAATTCCTTGCTCAATTCCTTCTTGCATCCAACTGGTTACGATTTGCATAATGCCCTCTCGTCGTTCTGGTTCAATTCTACTAATTTCCGTTTGAAACGCTTGGGTTTCCGTTGCATTCAGCTTTAAGTAGGTATCAACAAATCCTGAGATCAACTTGGTTCGAGCAGGATCGAGTCGCAGTGTCACTAATAATCGCAAGCACTCTACTTTGACTCTGACTCGATCTTCTGGCGCAATCCGCATTTTGCTCATTAGTGCGGCTGCAACTGGGTTGGGCTGATCGATAAAATGCCGCCAGTTGAGGCGATTTAACTGAATCGATTCAAAGTTGAACTCTAAAATCTTTCGATTTGGAAACTCGATCGTATAAGTACTTGGCTCTTCCCGGTAAGGCTTGTCAAACGAGAAGACGACGATCGGATAAATTCGCTGCAAAAACTTCTGATGCAATCGGGAGAAATAGAAAAAGATACGGCGCGTAAAGTTCGATTTTGGGGTCGATTGCGCTTCAACGTGAACGAGAAAAGCGGCATCTTCACCGGATTGCTTTACTTCGACCAAGAGATCGATAATCTTTTCCTCTCCAGCGGTCAGATCAGCAAAGTATTCCTGTTGAAGAAACCGAATCGAATTTGGGTCAATCGTCGATCGCAGTTCCGGCAAAAATAATTCCAAAAACTCCAGAAAAAAGGTCGAGATCAACTCTTTGAACAAGCGATCATGATCGATTTCCACTATTCCTGCCTCAATTCATCAGGAATTCCGACCGGAGACAATCCACCGATCGCTCTTAATGCCTGACATCGAAGAAGTTCAACAAAACTCAGCATTCGACCTTCGTTTTGAGCCACCGACTCGATCACGCTACAAAGTGCTCGTGCTGCCTCAGTTTCCGTATATCCGCGCCGTTGAGCAACTTTGATCGCTTTCTCATCCGCTTCGAGTTCAACCCGCGAACTCTTCGTATTTCGCCAAATTTGAAACAGTGCGATCGCGCTTAATCCACTCGCCGCCGCGACTCCCACAAAATCCTGCTGTGCCAGTTCAATTCCAAGCCCGATCGCGCCTAATGCAGTCAATCCCAACATCGGAGAAGGCTGGAACCATTTGATATTCGTACTCCAGCTTACGGTGCGGAGAATCAGTAAATCTCGCTGCGATCGGGATAAGCGGCTCCAGAGATCGAAATTGATATAAATTGTGCGATCGCTCGTCCACGGAAGCGGTGCGGGAGCGTCGATGACTAATCTTTGATCGGGTTTACTGACTAATTTGGCGAACATTCGACCGGATGCAGGCATCACATCTAACAGCCGTCTAATCTCAGGTTCAGGATTCATGATCGGGGCAATAGGCTCACGATTTTGAGTATAGAGCCTTGCCCCGTTCTCCTACTGTCCCAAGATCAAAAGATCCGGAGCGACCCAGTTAATTAGAATAAATAGCGTATACAAGGCACTCAGCGTAACAATTCCAAGGATTGAAGGAACTGAAAGGAATCTCAAAAAATATTGAAGTTGCATAAGAACGCTCCAAAGATTAGAACGATTCGTAGTTTAGAGGAGTTCAAATTGCTGATCATCGGTCTGAGGCTGTGACTTGGATTCAGCCATTAGACAGATATGAAAAAGCGCGATCGCTACTTTGAACGATCGCGCCTCTTCACTCTTCAGAAATCTGCTTATCTCGGATGAGACAGCAGATCGGGGAAGAACCGATTGAACTCAATCAAAATGCCTGCCGTGAACGTTAACCAAACCGCACACAGCACAGGAGCAGAAGAAAGATACCGGGTAAAACCAGCCATGAATAAACCTCCAAACGATGATTAACGAGCGCGGTTTTGCGATCGAGCAGGTGCAGTTTTATCGACTTGCATGAGCAGAACCGAATCTGCACCAACCGGAACGCGATCGTCGCGCTCGGTCAGTTCACCGCTCAACAGTTCTTTCACTGCCAAGAGGGGCCACAACGCAGCACCCAACATGCACTTGATTGCCAAAGGCACGTCGATAATGATTTCTTTTTCTTCAGGCTTGTCAGACTTTTTCGCCGCTTGGATGTAAGAACGACCCGCCCAACCGATCCAGCCTGCAATCAGCAAGAACAGAATGCCGGGAATCGTGAATTCACCAACGTGCTGAAGGTTGCCATCAGTGATTAAGTGAGGCAGACCATCATCTTTACCGCAGAGTAAACCGGATTTCGAGTAAAGCTCGAAGCGGCGTTGAGCGGAAGCGCTAGTGGAATCTTGCATCCGCTGCGCGAACACTTCACTTTCGCTACAAGGTACTAAGTTATAAGCGTGGGCAGGCTGAGGGTTGAAAGCCAAACCCAGGAAAAGAACGAGAACTAGAGCAAACAATCGTTGCATGGAATTGTTTCCCTTTGACGAATTACAAAAGAGGGGTTGTGTCAAACAGTTGATGTTTTCCACTGTTGTTTTTTTCAAGCGGAATCGAGTGGAACGCTACACTAGAAAATCAGTCTAGCTCACTCAATTCGAGCAACTGTAAACAGTTACCTACTCCCAAAACCTACCAGCAAATGGCAACGGTCTTAGCAATTGAAACAAGTTGTGACGAAACTGCGGTGGCGATCGTAAAAAATCGTCACATTTTAAGTAGTGTCGTGTCGTCCCAAATCGCGATCCATCAGCAGTATGGCGGCGTTGTGCCCGAAGTGGCTTCTCGTCAGCACGTCGAAATTGTCAATCAAGCGATCGCACAATCTTTTACAGAATCCGGTCTCTCTTGGGCGGATATTGATGGAGTTGCGGGAACTTGTACACCCGGATTGGTTGGGGCGTTGTTGGTCGGATTGACTGCGGCGAAAACTTTAGCGATCGTGCATGAGAAACCGTTCCTCGGCGTTCATCATTTGGAGGGGCATATTTACGCTTCGTATTTGAGCGATCCTGATTTAGAACCGCCGTTTCTCTGTTTGCTCGTATCTGGAGGGCATACGAGTTTGATTTACGTGAAAGATTGCGGACAATACGAAGTCTTAGGTCAAACGCGAGATGATGCAGCGGGAGAAGCCTTTGATAAAGTGGCTCGATTGTTAAAATTAGGGTATCCAGGTGGACCGATTATTGACAAACTAGCGGCTCAAGGGAATCCGAAAGCGTTTCCGTTGCCAGAAGGTCAGATCTCGCTGCCAGAAGGCGGATTCCATCGGTATGATTCAAGTTTTAGCGGGTTGAAAACGGCAGTATTGCGACTGACTCAGAAATTGAAGGCGACCGGGGAAGAATTACCGATCGCTGATCTCGCCGCAAGTTTCCAAGCAACCGTGGTTCGAGCTTTAACAAAACGAGCGATCGCTTGTGCGCGAGATTATGGACTGAATACGATCGCAGTGGGTGGTGGAGTTGCCGCAAATCGAGGCTTACGAGAACAATTGCAAATCGCCGCAGAACCGCATGGGATTAAAGTGCTATTTCCACCGATGAAATTTTGTACCGATAATGCAGCCATGATTGCTTGTGCAGCTTCAGAGCATTTAGATCGGGGGCATATATCGGAATTATCGATCGCGGCTCAGTCTCGGTTGCCGCTAGAGCAAATTATGACACTTTATCAGAGCCTCAGAACCGAGTGAGAAGGTTAAAACAACGTTATCTTACATTTAAGAGTAGGTTAAGCCTCGATCGTCTATAGTGGTATCGATCCGCACATACACATTGTTTTCGACTCCGGTTCGTCCCGCGGTGAACAGGGTTAAGCATCAACCTCAACCCTCGTTTCTTCAAACAAAATGCACTCTATTTCAATTTCCCCGAAGCAAGTCGTGATCACGCTGATTTCGGTGATTCCTTTGATGCTCGCCCTACAGTTTTCGCTGCGGGTGATCCGTTGGGTTGTAGAGCAAAACGCCGATCCTCGCTCAAGTACTCTGTATGCGCTGGTTCAACGGCTGCACTTCGATAGCGAACTGAGCGTTCCAACCTGGTATTCTGCAACTCTGCTGTTGATTGGAGCGGCATTGTTCGCATTGATCGCCGCTACCAAATCTCGATTCCAGAAGAATGAGGTGCTGCATTGGCAAGGATTAGCAATTTTACTTTTTTACTTATCGATCGATGAAGCATCGTCTCTGCACGAATTAACAGTCGTTCCGCTTCGGACTACCTTCAACCTTAGTGGAGTGCTGTACTTCTCCTGGGTTGTCATTGCACTCCCAGCCTTACTGGTCTTATTTTTCATTTACCTCAAGTTCTTCAAGACGTTACCCCAACAGACTCGACGGCTATTGCTTTTAGCGATTGGACTTTACGTTGGAGGAGGGCTAGGAATCGAATTGATCGGTGCCCATCTCGTTCAGTTGCAGTCCTTCAATCGCGTTGCTTATTTTGCAGTTTCAACGGCTGAAGAAGTGCTAGAAATGCTCGGGGTCAATGTCCTGATTTACGCGCTGCTGACGTACATTGCTCGTGAAATTGGAAGTATAGAGCTGTCAATTCGGCATTCCGTGAGTAAAAGAGATCCCTTTGCTTGAATCGGTGCATTATTCTTGCAGACTGAGTTCCCATTCAGCGGTTTGAGCATTCCAGACGGGTTGTTCAGTCTCTCCCACCACAAACGGTCCCCAATAGCGCTGTGAGCCATCCTGAGCGAAGGCGACTAAGACATCGCCACGTTTGAGTCGAATGGCTCGATTCGGCAATGCCACAAGCAATCCTGAGTCACTGCCTTCTTGCGGTGCAAAATCCCAGTGAGACGGAAGCGCAAATCCTTTTGGCGGTTCACCCGCTTTTGCATTTGGTTCCTTGGGCTGACGAGCTAACAGAGCCACTCGGAGAGTGTGATCTGATCGATTGCGAATCCGGAGATTTCCTTGTTTGAGCGCGATCGCGCTTTGATCCGGTTTCTCGATCTCCGGAGGAGTCACCGCTTCGGCAGGAGGACTCGCAGTTTTAATCACCGGAACCGAATTTGGAGTATCAGACGAAATCGAAATCTCGATCGGTAAAAGTTTGAGAAGAACGGTTCCCGCGATCGCGGTCAACACAACTGAAGCCAACGCAATTTTAATCGCGGGATGCCGCCCGATTTTGAGATCTTTCATGAGTTTCGCCTAGCACACGTCAATCTTCCTACTTCAGTGATAACAAGGGAATTGAGGATCGGGCAGAAATTTTTTGGGGATCATCGATCGACAAGCAGTGAAAAAAACTTTAGCCATTTGTTTGACAAATCCGGGTCAAGACTGCATACTAGAAATCGCGCTGCAAAACAGGGCGAAAGCAAACTTGGGACTGTAGTTCAATTGGTTAGAGCACCGCCCTGTCACGGCGGAAGTTGCGGGTTCGAGCCCCGTCAGTCCCGTAGAAGGTTCAGGTATCGCAAGATTCTCTCGCTAGAGCCGATACAGCCTTTGATATTAAAATCTGCATAGATCTGTTGCATGAATATGCAAAAAAAGTGCATATTTGTATTTACAGTCGCGAATCACTGTGGCTGTGAGAGGGATCAGCGTAAGCAGACTATTAGGGAAAGTAATGAACTCATTTGCTGTTATTCAACCAGGCATTATTGGTGAGTTATTCAAGCCTGAGCAATCTGCTAGGTCTGGTGAATTTGATGGCAACTCTTATTTCCACCAAATCACCTATCAGGCAGATGAACTCACAAAAGAAGTGAAACTGAACTGGAAGGAACTTTCGGAAGAGAAGCGTCAGATTTTGAGAGATCTTGCAAACGACGCATACGAGCTGAAAAGTCCAAAGGAAAAACAACCTTTTAATTTCCAACGACAATTTTTGAGAATTAGAATGGCGATCGCGATTCTTCGAGGACAACAGGACACAATCTTTTCAGCCGCTCATGCAACGTACAAACTGTTGAGCGCAGTAATGGATGCTGTTGAACAAGAAGAAAGCAACGTCTCAATGGCAACAATCTATTTGAAGAACGGCGAAACTGCAACGCTGCCAGTTAGCGAGGTTGATGAATATCTACAAGCCAACTCCGAAAAGCTCGAACCGAAAAGAATTAAGACTCGCCGCCCCAGGATGCAAGGGAAATCGTTGTTTTAAGCGTCACAGTAGATGATGACTGTTTTGATCGACTCGCTGAATGCAAATTCTTCGCGATCAGCCTCATCGTCGCTGCGAGCATAGTAAACGACGCAGTTTTTAAAGAGCTTGAACTTCAAGTTTGTGTCGTCACTTTCTCTGGAGATATAGCGCTTCCTGGTGCCAAGCTCGACGTATACCGAATAGGCGGCTGAACTTCCAGAACTGCCATGTCGCCTTCCAAAATCTTTGCCATAGACACATCCATCTGTCTCTGCTGCTTCAAATTCTAGTTTGTTGACTTTGATGCGAGTAACCACTTTCTTGCCTGTCGGAGTTCAATACTAAGCATGGGAACGAAAACGAATTTGAGCTGTTCCTCCTAGTCTTTAGGAAAGTAGAAGGAACAGCTTAATCTGGAATTAGCTGTCCTTATGCTGAATATCTCCCAACGACATCAAGCGTTCATAGGAGTTAAACCATTTTTCTTTCAATTCGTCGCTCCAGCTAGAATCAAATTCAGGTAATTTTTCCACCAACTTACCAAGGAGACTGATTTGTTGCGATTTTAGTGGAACTTCATCTGCGGACTTGCTGGAGGAAGACGCGACCATTGTTTGAGCCTCGACTTGATTACTATCGTTTTCTGGAATTAGGGCGAGATCGGAGTTAGCCAAGTATTTACGAAAGATTGAAATTAACTCAGTAGCATTAACGTCTGTAGCCAAAAAATAGAGATATTCGTACCCGTCTTCCGTCTTTCGCTTTTCTCGATCAACCAAACCCGTCCTCATCCATTTGGTTAGGCGCGAGTGAATTGTCGGTTTTGGTTGACCTGTTGCGTCTGACAACTGGCGTATCGTTGCCTGTTGGAACCTGAAGAGATATGCCAACACTTCCAAGTAGTCTCTGCGAAAAGCGGGCTTGATTTCAGCAACGGCACTCGATACAGAATCCAGGTCTCCTCGTTTCAGTTCTTCAACGCTTTTTCGTTTTTTCTTGGCGATCGACTCGATTGGCTCAGACGGTTGGGCTTGCTGTGCCAGTGCAATTTGAGCAATATACCGTAGTTCTTCTTCAGCCACCCCTGCTGAAAGACGATAGAAGTAAGTCGGTTTAACGTTTGGGCTGGAAGTCGGGGGACTGTATTGAATCAGAAAATCTTGGGGAGGGGTAATTAACTTTTGAACTCTCTGAACAAGAGAGGTTCTCGCAATATCGGCAACGCTCATCAGTTGTTTTCTGGACGCGCCTTGTGGAGACTGATTTGCCTCGAAAATAATCAAACAGTTCTTTTCGTCTAGATCGGCACAACGCTGAGTGGGAGGATCGAGCAACATACTTGGTTCACCTCTTGGTTGCTCTACAACGAGCTTCAGTTGCGGATTTGACGAGCTTGTATTGCGATTCCGCCCATTTGCGTTATAATTGAACATGGAAAAACTGCCTCTTTGTAGTTTACGAGGGGTCAGAGAATATCGGAAAAGGCGGCGAACTGTGGAAGGTTGGGTCGCCTTTTCTACGTTTGAATTGTAGCACCGCTGTATTAGATCAGGCAATAACGTTTTTAATTCTCGATCTGGGTGTCAACCTATTCTAGATAAACCTAGTTTTCAGACCTTCCTGTAAATCGTCATGCTTGAATTTGGGCATTATGATGACGCAATGTCGGGTAATCGATAACTATGGGAAGACCTCGCAAGTACAGCGGACTCTACGATCGACAAAAAGCCTACAAAGCTCGATCGGACTATGACAAGAAAGACGCATCCCTTGGTTATCGTGCTGGATACAATCAGGCGAAAGCAGGTCGAGAAAAATCGAATCTCTCTGAGCGCTCACCAGAGTATCAAGCGGCTTATGACAAAGGCTATTCGGCAGGGTTGACCGCCTTGAAAAATAGCAGCCTGAGTTAATCCCTTGATCGAGTTCTCTTCCTTTGTGCCGTTCGTTTCGTTTCACCGCTTGGCACGATCGGGATTGTAAAGTGAAATTCGCTACCCCGATCTTTGCCGCTCGATTCTGCCCAGATGCGACCCCCCCAGTTTGTAATGATTTGGCGGCAGATAGCGAGTCCGAGACCTGTACCGCCTGTGGTTCGACGGAGTGCACCTTCTTCCTGGTAGAAGCGATCGAACACCGTTTCGAGTCGATTTTCCTCGATGCCGCGTCCGGTGTCTGCAACCGTCACTTCAAGCATTGCACCTTCATGTTGTTTCGCTCGAATCGTTACTCTACCTTGAGAATCAGTGAATTTGCAGGCGTTATCGAGGAGTTTAGTCAGGACTTCAACCAACCATTCGCCATCGACTTGAACGAGAGGAAGCTCGGTCGAAAGCTGGGTCACGATTTGCGGCAGTGGAGTGGCAATTCTGCGGGCTTGAAGACTACTGAGGGCAAGATCGACGCATTCCCAGAGCGGTACAGGTTCAATCCTCCATTCGATTCGTCCGCTTTCAAGCCGCGATAGGGTGAGGAAGTCTTGAATGAGTTTCCGCATTCGTTCGGCATCGGCTAACGCGGAATTTAGCATCACTTGCCGCAAATCTTGAGACATGTCGGGTTCGCTGGCAAGGCTTTCGAGACAGACCTGGATCGTTGAAAGGGGGGTGCGAAGTTCGTGTCCGGTAATGGCGATGAGATTGCTGCGAGTTCGATCGAGCGCTTCTAGTTGCTGATTCAAATCCTCTAAGTTGGCAAACGATTCCGCTTGAATTAATGCCACCCCAACTTGAGTCGCGATCGCTTCAACCATTTCGACTTCATCGCGCTCTAGAACGTGCGGAGTTGCGCCACAGTAGTGCAATTCGACCATGCCTAAAAGCTGGTTTTGATGCAACACGGGAACCATCAGCCACGATCGAATTTGCCACTCTTCGGTTAACGATTTGAGGGTGCGATCGCCATCTTTGATCATGGCAAAGCGTGGATCAGTCTGAGTGTCTTGGATAAAAACCGCTTCCTGTCGCTGTACGACTTCCTCGAATAGGGGGTTGCCTTGTAGCGTCCAAGTTCGACCTGCTAACGAAGGGACAGAATCGAGCAGGTATTCATCCTGCAATACGGCAGACGAATCTGAGGATTTGCAGCGATAGATCAAACATCGTCCTGCACCCAAAACTTTGCCAAGTTCTTCAGCCGCGACATTGAGAATTTCATGCGGGTCAAGCGATCGACGAACCGCTGCCGTGATCGAGTTGACTAAGCGTTCTTTGCGTTCTTTTTCGGCAATTGATCGATACGCTTTGGCGAGTTTGTACTGTCCCGCTTGCAGATAAGTGACTAAGCGATCGGCAAACGGAGCCGGATCAACGTGATTAATATCCGTCGTTGAACCTGCTGCAATTTGCGTCAGTACGGAATCAATCTTACTTTGCAGTTCTGGACGATAACGCTGGATTCGGTGCAGTAGAATCTCAGCGGATTTCAGCACAATCGCGCGATCGAAGGTCCAAATGCCTTCAAACCGCCGCGATTGATCGACGTGTAACAGTGGAACAGTTGGAGTTTCTTCGCTCAAATCGCGCTCTCGGCAGATCAAACAAGAAGCATACTGTTCGCTTAGTACAATCAAGTGCCATTCCTTGCTCAAACCATCTTCGGGTTCAAACGCGATCGTTTCATAGTGATCTGAACGATTGGTGAAATCGGTTTCGGGAGCCGCAAGTACGTAGACTTGATCCGTACGATCGGAGATTCTCAGATACCGATGTGCTTCTTGACGATAAAAGCGTTCACGTTGAAAACTAGCAATTACAAGCGGGTGATCATTGCCTGCCAAAACCTGGTCTTCCATCGCATGTGACAAGGCAGTGAGGGAAGACTTGAAGTAGATTTGGGGTCGCACCTGGGGAAGCTCTTTCAGGAGGGCTTCCAGGACTGAATCAGGGATGATCATTGATAGTAAATTTACCCGCCAACTGTGAGAAATCCAGTCGATCGAGAGATAGCGTAGAACTTTGTTTATGGAAGTAAAAATCACTTCCTCAGCCATTGTAGAGGGTTCGTGGGATCGATTGCCGATTCGTGTTTCGTTTCTTAACCCACGCTAGGTTTTGCAGCCGCAGATACAAATCTTAATAGTTCTATCTAAAACAGTAGGGGTTTGTGGATTCAAGTCATTCTGAATGATGACGGTGAAGTGAATCAAAGTTTCTAGGGTTAAAGCGATCGAACTTTTGTTGTCCCTGAACTCTCACACACCTTCATGAATATTCCGGCTTCTCCGTGGTCGTTGATGTCAGAAACCTACTTCAAAGTGCTTCCCGCTGTTCGGAGCAATTTGAATCACTGGAAAATCCAGGCACAGCAAATTCCAAATCTAGAACTTCGTCAGCAAGCTTTAGCAAGTTTGACTGATAAACAGTTTCACTGTGAAGGCGGCGCGATTTATGGATTGCTGGCGAAAAGTCACTGGCGCGAAGCGATTCGATTTATTGTGGCGTATCAAACGATTAGTGATTATTTAGATAATTTGTGCGATCGGAGTACATCCCTTGATCCTGAAGATTTTCGTGCGCTGCATGAAGCCACGATCGATGCGCTGACTCCAGAGGCAGAAGTCAAAAACTATTACCGTTTACGAGACGATCAAGAAGACGGTGGCTATCTACAGAATTTGGTGAGAACTTGCCAAAACGTTTTGCGTCAGTTGCCGAATCACACGAATCTTGTACCTGTATTGCATGAACTCGCGAACTATTATTGTGATTTGCAAGTTCACAAGCACGTCACTGTAGAAGAACGAGTTCCCCGATTAAAACTATGGTTTGATTTGCATCAGAAACAGCTACCAGAACTTTATTGGTATGAGTTTTCTGCTTGTGCGGGATCAACGCTTGGAATTTTTTGCTTGGTTGCCTACGCTTTTCATCAAGACTTGTCGGAGTCGTTTACTAATCAAGTGAAAAACAGCTATTTCCCTTGGGTTCAGGGTCTACACATCTTGCTCGATTACCTGATCGACCAAGAGGAAGATCGAATTCATGGGGATTTGAATTTCTGTTTCTACTACAACAGTCAAGAACAGATGCTCGATCGATTCAAGCACTTCGTTGACAATGCCAAACGGAGTGTTTCTCAGTTGCCTCATGCTCAATTCCACCAATTGATCAATCAAGCCTTACTTGGCGTTTACTTGTCGAACAAGAAAGTGAGAGGACAGCGAGAAGTTCAAACAATCGCGAAACAGTTAATCGCGATCGGAGGCAAACCTGCATCGTTTTTCTTCCGAAGTCGCCTCCTGCTTTCCCATTAAGCTTGTTCTAATAACCCAAGTTGCTAGTTAGAAGCGGTCAGGGAGCAAAGCCAATAAAATCTCTTCAAGATGTTGACCCTCGAAGAGAAGAAAAATGCTTGACGAAATTATAGCGATTTATGCAATTACCGACGACTT
>NZ_JBNXVP010000053.1:0-40702 GCF_050565645.1 Leptolyngbya sp. AN10 | reverse complement strand
GACATCTCGCATTCACATGACTGTTTCTCAAACTGATTACCCAGTAAAAACATTTGCTATCTTTGCCTGGTTCAGTTACGCTATCTCTAGACCTGCCGAAGTTGTGTGAGAATCACCTGCCGAAGTTGTGTGAGAATCACCTGCCGAAGTTGTGAAAATACGCACGAAGAGAAGTACGAGTTTCCAGAAGGCAGTTGCTTGTGACAGAATAATGTTTTGCAGGGATTTGCACCGAGGGGCGTGATTGGGTTGCAATCGAAAAGGAAACCCCGAAATCAAGAACCGACAGATGCAGAAAAACAACTGAATCCCTTGATTTCAAAGCAGCGAGTCCAATTAAGCCTCACATCAGCAGCACTTAATGCCGCCAATATGATGCAGAATGATGCAGAAATTTTGCAATCGCAAGGGAAACTATGTGGATCAAGTGATGGAAACGGCGTATGGGTTGCACAACTTTCGCCTCGATTACCATCAACCGAAACGAGCTTAGAACAACGAGCATCAGGAAACACAGTTCTGGAGTCCAGAACTGTGTTTCCGATAAAATCTATTATTTCGTAAAGCTAGTAAAGCCTCGGCGACTAAATACGATGGAAATAGGTTCCATATTGCAATCCAGGAAAGAAATAGTTGAGTTCAATGAACAAGGTTGCAATCAAAACGATCGCAAGAGTTGCCATCACGGGTGCAGCAGTCAGATATTTGAGAAAGTATTTCATGGTTGCTTTTCCTTATCGAGGTGAAACTGAGATTTCAGCATTTTTAGCAGTCAATTCACCAGTTCCTAACTCTTTGAGCGCGAGAATGGGCCATAATAAACCTTGAATTAAAGCTGGAACAGCGATCGCTAAATTGATAAAAATCTCTTGTTCTTCAGGCTTGGTGCTGCGATTGGCTGCAAGCAGGTAGGCTCGTCCTGACCAACCAATGAAGCCTGCAATGTAAAAGAATAGTGCAAACGGAATCACAATATCAATTGCTCGATCGAGCCGAAGCTGTAAGTGCGGCAAACCATCTTCTTTGCCGCACACTAGCTCTGAAGCGTAAGCTTGAAATGGCTTCTGATAATAGTAGTTATCTGGCGCGTTTTGTTGACGGTCCTGAAATGCTTGAGATTGATTACAGGGAACTAACAGCGCACTTTCCGCAGTAGCAGCGGGATGGACGCTAAACAAGATGGAAAGCACGATCGCAAATACAATCAAAAATCGCTTCATGAGGGTTCCTCCGAGTCTTCGCGCTCGATCCACAAGAAAATAATGGCAAAAATCGGAAACGGCAAAATATAGAAAATTAATGGAATCATCAGCCACGGCAGCCAAGGGAGTGCATAGTGTCCAGTTAATTGAGTGAAATCTGCCATTGTTCAAACTCCTTAAAATAGATAGCTGACATTGACTCCGCCTCGTAGCATCGAATCAAGATCGATAAAGTTCTCTAGCAGCAGGTAAGCAAATATTGCTCCGCCCATTGCTCCGAGAAAAATACCGCCGTTGAGTTGAAACCAATCTTCTTTCTTGCGTAACGGTCTTAACTGATCCTGAGAGTAAACATTGTAAGCGCCGCGTGGATTGCCTTGGAACATTGCCAGCGCAAAAATTGAAATCCCTAAACAAGCAGAGGCAGTAATGTAGACCGCAGTAATTAAGCCACTTAAGTTAGCCCCGTGTGCTGTCTCACGCAAAGGACCAACTACAACTTCAGGACCAACTAGAAAGTAGCCATGTGCAATACCAATTTCTAGACCGCGCATAAATGGTGTTAATCCAGGGCGGTAAGCGGGAAGATTGCGGATGAAAGCACGCGCGATCGGAGAATCATTGATCGGAGTCGAAAGATTGCCCCACCACGGATCGCCATTGTACGGTTTGATCCAATCGTCACCGAGTTCAGTAACCGGATTGGTTGATTGAGGATTTGACATGATCATTCACCAAGAGAAAGGAGTTGAAAAAAAGTCCCGATCGATTAGCCCGGAGATCGGGACTTCCTGAGACGAGAGGAGAGTTGTCTCAAGCTTTGCTATCCAAATTTGCCAGCCGTTGCACCAATCAGGAAGGCAGCATACGTGAAGATGTAACCAACCGTGAAATGAGTTAAACCGACTAAGCGACCTTGTACGATCGATAATGCAACAGGCTTATCTTTGGGATAACCGAATGACAGGGGCGTGTGTTCATGTGCCCACATCAAGGTTTCAATCAGTTCTTGCCAGTAGCCGCGCCAGGTAATAAGGAACATGAAGCTAACTGCCCAAGCTAAATGACCAAACAGGAACATCCACGCCCAAACTGCTAAATTACTGGTTCCATAGGGGTTGTAACCGTTGATCAAGGGTGCAGAGTACTGCCAAAGATAGTCTCGGAACCATCCCATCAGATACGTTGAACCTTCATTGAACTGAGCTACATTACCTGACCAGATGGCAAGATGCTTCCAATGCCAGTAGAACGTGACCCAAGCTAATGTATTTAGCATCCAGAACATGGCGAGATAGAACGAATCCCAAGCAGAGATATCGCAAGTACCGCCCCGACCGGGACCATCACACGGGAAGGAATAACCGAAGTCTTTTTTATCGGGCATCAGTTTAGATCCACGAGCATCGAGCGCACCTTTGACGAGAATTAAAGTCGTGACGTGCAAGCCTAATGCGATCGCATGATGCACTAAAAAATCACCGGGACCGATCGTGAGAAACAAGGAATTCGTGCCATTGTTAATTGCTTCTAACCAACCGGGAAGCCAGACGTTTGCATGATTGGGATAAGCCGTGAAAGCAACACTATCGGGATTTGACAATAGTGTATTCATCCCATAGATCACTTTACCGTGTGCTGCTTGAATAAACTGTGCAAACACAGGCTCAATCAAAATCTGCTTTTCTGGACTCCCAAAAGCCACTTCTACATCATTGTGAACATACAGCGCTAGAGTATGGAATCCCAAGAACAGCGAAACCCAACTCAGATGCGAAATAATCGCTTCTTTGTGGTCTAACATTCGGGCGAGAACATTGTCCCGATTCAGCTCCGGATCATAGTCCCGCACAAAGAAGATTGCACCATGAGCAAATGCCCCTACCATCAAGAATCCAGCAATGTATTGATGATGGGTGTAGAGTGCGGATTGCGTGGTGAAATCCTTTGCTAAGAACGCATACGGCGGCATTGAATACATGTGCTGTGCTACCAACGAACAGACGACTCCTAAAGAAGCGAGATGCCAGCCGAGTTGGAAATGCAGCGATTCATTGTAGTCTTCAAAGATACCTAAATGTCCGCGCCCGGTTCTGGGAGCAATAAAGAAGCCCTTCGCTCCAGGTCCATGAAGTGCATCGAGCATTTCTTTGATACTGTGACCAATGCCAAAGTTGGTGCGATACATGTGTCCGGCAATGATAAACAGAACCGCGATCGCCAAATGATGATGCGCCATATCCGTCAGCCAGAGCGATTCGGTCTGCGGATGGAACCCACCTAAGAAAGTTAAAATCGCGGTTCCTGCACCTTCAGATGTACCAAAGATATGCTGCGGTGTATCTGGATTCTGAGCATAAACCGCCCAATTTCCAGTGAAGAATGGCATCAATCCTGCTGCATGAGGACGCACAAACAGGAAGTTATCCCAACCGACGTGCTGACCGCGTGATTCAGGAAGAGCAACGTGAATCAGATGACCTGCCCAAGCTAGAGAACTGACACCGAACAATCCTGCTAAATGGTGATTCAATCTTGATTCAGCATTTTTGAACCAGGCAAGACTTGGACGATATCTTGGCTTTAGATGTAGCCAACCTGCAAACAGAAAAGCTGCTGCAATCAGAATCAGAAAGATTGAACCTGCAAATAAATCATTCACAGTTCGCATTCCGATCGTATACCACCAGTGATAGACACCCGAATAACAGATATCAACTGGATTCAGTGCGCCTGCTTGGGTGTAAGCCTCGATCGCAGGTGGACCGAACTGAGCATCCCAAATCGCATGAGCGATCGGACGAACATGAATCGGGTCTTTAATCCATTGTTCAAAGTTACCTTGCCAAGCTACATGAAACAGAATGCCAGAGATCCAAAGAAAAATGATCGCTAAATGTCCGAAATGGGTGGCGAAGATTTTCTGATAGAGCTTTTCTTCGGTCATACCGTCATGACTTTCAAAATCATGAGCAGTCGCCATTGCGTACCAAATGCGTCGAGTGGTTGGATCTTGGGCTAAGTCTTGGCTAAACTTCGGAAATTTAGTCGCCATAAGCCAAAATGTAGTAAGTGGATAAAGCAGAGAAATGCGCTCCCAGGCTGAATTTCAAACAGTTATCCAAATGCGATCGTTCTTGCTAAGAAGAACGCCCAAGTCGTGACAATTCCCCCCAATAGATAGTGAGCCACACCCACTGCACGACCTTGAATGATGCTCAAAGCGCGAGGCTGAATGGTTGGCGTGATTCGTAGCTTGTTATGCGCCCAGATGATCGATTCGATCAATTCTTGCCAGTAGCCGCGACCACTAAACAAGAACATCAAACTGAAGCCAAAGACAAAATGACCACCCAGGAACAATAAACCGTAAGCAGAAAGCGCAGAACCATACGAGCCGATCACCTGACTCGCTTGTGCCCACAGGAAGTCTCTCAGCCAGCCATTGTTAGTAATCGATGAAGTGGCAAAGTTGCCGCCCGTAATGTGTTCGATCGTGCCATTACTATCGATCGTGCCCCAGACATCGGACTGCATCTTCCAGAAAAAGTGGAAAATCACCATCGACAATGAGTTATACATCCAGAACAATCCGAGGAAGACATGATCCCATCCAGAAACTTGACAAGTTCCACCCCGACCGGGACCATCACAGGGGAATCTAAAGCCTAAGTTTGCTTTGTCTGGAATCAATCGAGAACTGCGAGAGAATAACACCCCCTTCAGCAGAACTAGCACAGTCACATGAATCGTAAACGCATGGATGTGATGGATCATGAAATCTGCCGTTCCTAAAGTCATCGGCATCATGGCAATTTTTCCACCCACTGCCACGACTCCACCCCCAAACACATAACTTACAGGTTCATGTAGTCCTGGTGCAGTGGTTCCAACACCAGTTAGAGCGATGTTTTTCAAGCCGCCGAAGACATTGCCCAAAGGTTGAGCAGCGTTTAGAACTGGATTCCCGATCGCCATTGTGTGAATGTGCTGAATCCATTGAGCAAACACGGGCTGAAGCTGAATTCCCGTATCCGAGAACATATCCTGCGGTCGCCCGAAAGCTCTCATGGTGTCGTTGTGAATGTACAGTCCGAAGCTATGAAAGCCGAGAAACTGACATACCCAAACTAAGTGAGAAATGATTGCGTCTCTATGGCGCAAAGTACGATCGAGAACATTGTTAGCATTTACCACCGGGTCATAGTCCCGCACCATAAAAATCGCTGCATGAGCCGCCGCCCCTACAATTAGAAAGCCACCGATCCAAACATGATGCGTGAACAATGAAAGAACGGTTGCGTAGTCTGTTGCAAGGTAGGGATAAGGTGGCATGGCATACATATGATGTGCCACAATAATGCTCAGTGATCCAAGCATGGCTAAGTTAATCGATAACTGAGCGTGCCAGGAAGTCGTTAGCGTTTCAAACAGTCCTTCATGTCCCACAGGACCAATAAAGCTCAAAAACGGCAGCATCTTCGGAGTTTTGGCATCGTCTAGCATTTCTTTAAGACTATGACCAATGCCCCAATTGGTGCGATACATGTGACCTGCAATGATAAACAGCACTGCTAACGCTAGATGATGATGTGCTGTATCCGTTAGCCATAGTCCACCTGTAACGGGATTTAAGCCACCTTTGAACGTGAGGAAATCGGTGTATTCTCCCCAGTTCAGCGTGAAGAAAGGTAGAAGCCCTTTCGAGAAACTGGGATAGATATCTGCCATCAGTTGCGGATTGAGAATGAACTCATGCGGCAGTGGAATACGATCGACAATCACACCCGCATCTAAGAGTTGATTAATCGGTAAGGCAACATGAATTTGATGTCCTGCCCAACCTAAACAGCCTAATCCGAGTAAGCCTGCTAAGTGATGATTTAGCATTGCTTCAACGTTTTGGAACCATTCGAGCTTGGGGGCGCGTTTATGGTAGTGGAACCATCCCGCAAACAGCATCAAACCTGCCATGACTAAACCACCGATCGCAGTGCAGTAAAGCTGAAAAGTGTTTGTAATTCCAGCCGCACGCCACCATTGAAACAATCCAGAGGTAATCTGAATTCCGTGAAAACCGCCGCCCACATCCGCATTTAGAATGTCTTGTCCAAAGATATTCCAGACGACTTGAGCGCTCGGTTTCACATGAACAGGATCATTCATCCAAGCTGTAAAATTCGAGAATCGCGCCCCGTGAAAGTACATTCCGCTGAGCCAGATGAAGATCACTGCAAGATGCCCGAAGTGGGCGGAAAAAATCTTGCGTGAGATATCTTCTAAATCGCTCGTATGGCTATCGAAATCATGAGCATTGGCATGAAGATTCCAAATCCAAGTCGTGGTTTTGGGACCTTTTGCAAGTGAGCGATCGAAATGTCCCGGTTCTGCCCACTTTTGAAAAGAAGTCGGAACCGGATCGCGATCGCTAATCACTCGGACAGGTTGCCTTTGCTCTGGAGGATTTGTGGTCATAGGTTCTCCTCATTGCAAATAGAACAGTTATTCAGTGGGTTCAAACTCTGAAAACTCCAAAATCTCTGGAAATGATTGGCTCTGATAGTCCCTCGTCGCTGCAATTCCCATTTCTGCAAGTGCGATCGAGTCTGCCCAAGTTGGAATTTTTTGATGCTCTGCCAGAATAGTTCTCGCAGGCTGAAAGTTCAACGCATCAAAGTTAAATGCAGCAATATCAATCCCTAGTGCGGCTGACCAAATTCCAGCCACGGGCAGTGCAGCTAAGAAGAAATGTACCGATCGAGAATTCGGAAAACAAAAGCCTTTCCAGAATAGTTTTTGCTGATAAATCTGAGTCTTTGTGAAGCTGTAAGTTTGTTCTCGCTGACCGAAAACATAGCCATGATTGATCGATTCGTCTTCATTAGTCTTTTTGAACAATGAAGAAGTTACAAGCGAACCATGAACTGCCGCGAGAAATGCACCCCCAAACACACCGACAACACCCATTTGATGCAGTGGACTCATCAAAATGTGATGATCCGCTTGAAATTGCATCATAAAATAGAATGTTCCTGATATTCCTAAAGGCATTCCAGATGAGAAACTTCCTTGTGCAACGGGGTAGACGATTAACACAGATACCGTTGCTGCAACTGGAGCCGTAAACGCCAGAGAAATCCAGGGACGCATTCCTAAACGATAGCTTAACTCCCATTCGCGATCTTGATAACAGATAATTCCAATGATAAAGTGCAAAACAATCAATTGATAAGCACCGCCATTGGTTAACCATTCTTGCACCGAAGCTGCTTCCCACATTGGGTAGAAATGCAGCCCGATCGCGGCAGAAGTTGGAACAACCGCAGCCGTGATAATGTTGTTCCCATCAAACAGCGATCCAGAAATCATCGTATTCATTCCATCACTATCAACCGGAGGAGCCGCGATAATTGCGAGAAGAAATACGATCGCTGCTGTAGACATCACTGGAATCATAATCACACCAAACCAACCGATATAAATTCGATTGTTAGTGCTTGTTACCCAGTTACAGAAACGATTCCAAAGCGTAAAAAATGTCGCTTGTTTAGGATCTTCAGGTTTAGGGTCAGTTCGTTGTTGAGCAGAAGATTGATCGAATTGGGTCAGCATTGTGGCTAAAACTCCTTCAGATCAAGAAACAACAGCAGCTAGTTAGCTAGGATCACCAGAAAGATGCGGAGCATCAGACTCCTAACTGTTGTTGTCTATGCCAGATTGAGATCGCTCTCATACTGTTGGAGAGTAGAGCCAGAAAATGAAGAACCGCTGAAGACTTTGATCCAATTCATGATTTGTCACAATCTTCACAGTTCTAAAATTGCTGCAATTTGATCTGCTAATGTCAACGGATCATAGGGTTTGATAATCACAGCCGCGATCGCGAATTGCGTAAACTGACGACGATCGGAAGCCTGAGCTTTCGCAGTCAAGAGAATTACTGGAATGTCATGGGTTGCGGGGTTTGCCTGAAGTCGCTCAAAGGTTGCGAGTCCATCCATATCAGGCATCATCACATCGAGCAGCACCGCATCAGGTTGCTCGATCGCTGCTTTTTCTAATCCTTCTGCACTTGATCCCGCCGTTAGCACTTCCCAACCTCGTGCAATTTCTAAGCAGAGTTGTGTTGCTTCTCGGATATCAGGCTCATCATCAATGATCAGAATTCGTTTCGTCATGCTTATCCACCTGAAAACACTGGAATTGTGAAATAGAATGCGCTTCCTGCTCCGAATCGACTCTCGACCCAAATTCGTCCACCATGCTGCTGAACAATCTCGCGACAGATTGTTAATCCTAATCCGGTTCCACCTTGTTGCCGAGAGTTCGACGCATCGACTTGCTGAAAGCGATCGAAGATCACATCTAGCTTATCTTCAGGAATTCCAACGCCTTGATCTTTGATACAAAAGCGTACATAAGCTCCTTTACTGGCTGGTCGAACTTGCTTACGCTTGCGATGTGAATCGACAAATTCAGCGGTTAACCAAACAGTTGAACCTGCTGGAGAGAACTTAATTGCATTGTTGAGTAAGTTCGTTAGGGTTTGAATCATGCGATCGGGATCTGCCCAAAGCTCTGCCGCGATCGAGGACACAGATAGCGTAATTCCTTCTCGTTCTGCCATTGCTCTCATCGCATCGGTGGATTGCACCATGATTTCTGCCGCATTACATCGCCGTTTTTCCATTGCAACTTTGCCAAACTTGATCCGCTCGATATCTAAGATGTCACTGATCAAGCGAACTAAGCGATTGGTGTTCGAGTAAGCAATTTCTATCATTCGCTTACTTTTATCGGGGCGATCGTCGATCAATCCACTCGATAACAATCCAAGCGTGCTACGAATCGAAGTTAACGGCGTTCTGAGTTCGTGAGACACGATCGAAACAAATTCATCTTTCATTTGTTCTACTGCTTGCCGTTCGGTGATGTCTTTGAACACGATCACGGCTCCCACATTACGATCGCATTCTTGAATCGGACTGCTGACATACTCAACCGGAAAAGTTGACCCGTCGCGACGCTGAAATAAATCGCCGCTTCGATGTTCAACAGTTCCTTTACGAATCGTCGTGTGAATCGGACTATCCGCTAATAGATAAGGAATACCATCAGGCTTTGAATGCTTCAGATAAGTGTGCATCCATTGACCCACTAAATCATCAACCTCGTAGCCCAACATCTTTGCAGCGGTCGAATTGACAAAGGTAATTAAGCCTTGAGCATCAATCCCATAGATCCCATCACCCGCAGAATTTAGAATCAGTTCATTTTGATGGCTTAATCGCTCGATCGACGCTTCCGCCCGTTGCCGCTCTTCAATGATCAATTCTCGCTGTTCAATTTGTTTAATCAACTCTTCGTTCATGCGTTGAAGCTGCATTGTTCTTTGTAAAACACAGCGCTCTAAGTTCGAGTTGAGAGTTGCGAGTTCGATTTCTACCTTTTTGCGACGTTTAACATCGCGTTTGAGGTGAGCATTGAGCGATCGTACTCTTTGGAATAGTCCCCGCTGATGAATCGCGACCGCAAATAAATGACTCAAGGCATGAGCAAGTTCTCGATCGAAGATTGTCCAGGGTTTCGCCTGCCCAGTTCTGAGTTCTTTCCAGCTTTCAAACGATCGTCTAGGTAGAATTTGCCGTGGATCATCTTGATCGGGCTTTCCTGCCCAAATTCGCTCAGTGTTAATCTCAGATCGAAATACACTGAGATGCCCTAAAATCTGTTGGCGATACTGAATCGGAATCACGAGCAGACTCCGAATCTTTGCATTGAGCAGTGAAGTTACCAATTCTTCAGGCATTTCAGATTGTTCGAGGCTATCGATTAGCCAACCGCTATCAGTGCGAGGCTCCAGATCTAACCAAGTTTGCCAGAGTGGATGATGTTCTAGTAGCGGTGGAGAAGAATGTCGATCGAATCCATTAATCGACACAGCAAGAACGGGTTGCTGTCCTTCGACAAAAAACTGCGAAGGCTGCTGAATTCCTTGAGGAGCAACGTAAAGCCGTCCACCAATTCCCTGAAACGCTTGAACAACTTGTCTTAAAGCTTGTTGAAGCTGCATTTCGGGCAAAGCATGAAGCAGCGAAGTAATTTGATTGATTGTTGCTTCTTGAGCAGCATGGCGACGAGTTTCGTGCAGAGTGTTGGATTGTGCGATCGCAATTGATACTTGATCTGAAATCAATTGCATGATCTGAAGTTCCGCCTGAGTGAATCGACGCGGCTCACTGTGATGCGAGACTAACAATCCCCAAAGTTCTCCCTGAGCAACAATCGGAACCACTAACGACGATCGCACTCCCATTGCAGTCAGGTATTCAATATGACAAGGATCAACCGCTCGAAAGTGCAAATCTTGCTCGATTACAGTCCCATCACCCGCTTCGATCAGTGGACTAATTCCAATTTCCTGAGTCGCCACATCAACAATCGATCGCTGCCGGAATTTCAGAAACAACTCTCTTGCTTGGGCAGGAATATCATCAGCCGGAAACCAGTGATTCAGCAATGAGGGCAACCGTTCTTCATAGATTGATTCTGCAACCACTTCACCGCTGCCATCAGTATCAAATCGATAGATTTTGACGCGATCGGTTTGCAAAAAGGTGCGAACTTCGGCAACTGTCGCGTTGAGAATGGTGGGAAGTTCTAGAGAGTGTCGAATTTGATTGATCATTCGATGCAACAGCACTGCAAATGCTGTTTGTTGAGCTTCTGAGAGAGTGGCATCGTGTGGGGTGGAGAACATAACCATTTCAAGCTAGGGATAACAGGAAGCCAGCGTTTGAACAATCCGCGATCGCTCTAATTGATTGAGGATGCACTGCACCACTTCTGAAGCCGCGATCGATTTGTCTAACAATCGGTTTGCTCCCACTGTGATCGCTTGTTCTAGGGTTTCGAGATTGTTGTGCATTGTGAACAAGACGATCGGGAGATAGCTCCACTGGGGAGCGCTACGAACAACCTGGCAAAGCTCAAGCCCTGTGAAATGGGGCATATCAACATCTAGAATCACCAAGTCGGGAGCGCACTGCGTCAACGTATCCCAGAACTGATGTGTCGTTTGTAGCGTGGTTAATTGAACGCCCCAAGGTTCAAGTAGATTTCGCATTCCGCTGAGAACTTGCGGATCATCATCAACGAGTAAAATTCGAGACGTTGACGGCTCCAGTTGAACTTGGAATTTCTGAATCAGTGCGAGAATTGCAACAGCATCTAGGCTTGGAAAGACAGCATGAACATTGATTTGAGCAAGACGGACTCGCAGAGGTAAATCAATTCGATCGCTAAACAGCATCACCGAAACAGGCGGTAGCTGTTCTGTCCAAGTTTGCAGTCGTGCAAGACTTTCCTCGATCGCGTCAATGATTGGAAGACTGATAATCCAAGCATCTGGATTTCCCGACTCTCCAACTCGCTGAATTTCTAACGCTTGCGATCGCGCAAGTTCAATCACACGATCGACCGCTTCAAGATCATCATCAATTACAATCAATGGACGCTGCCAATTTCCTAAGTCAGTTGCTTCTGTTTCTGGGGGTTCACGTTCTAGAACTGCGGCGAGTTGACTGACCCAGAGCGACAACTGGTTTAGATCGGTTGAAGTTGGGGGCGATTGTCTCGATCGTAACCAAGCTTCGATGTTCAATGCCAATCGAGAACCTTCGTGTAAATCATAGACACCCAGGGTTCCCGCAAGCTTGTGAGCCGTTGAAATTGCTTGTTCTTCTAGCTCTCGCTGAAAATCTCCAGTTTCTAGAGCGCGAATCGATCGTTCTAGAATTTGAATCCGTTCCTGATTCTGCTGGCGAAATGTTTTCCAGAGCTTTCGTAGTGCTGTTTTAATGGCTTGATCTTTCCCAGTGGTATTAATTCTGAATTTTGCTGAAGCATTACTTTTTTTCGTAGTCTCTGATTCTTCTAGCTGTCTGAGTCGATACCCTAATCCATAAACTGTCTCAATCACATTCGTAGGTGCGCCTGCTTGCTTGAGTTTCTGACGCAATCCTTTGATATGTGCTGTAACAGTATCTTCGCCGGGGTTTTCTTCACAGCCCCAAAGATGCTCTAAGATTCTACCGCGACTAAATGCTTGTTTTGGATGCCGTAGAAAGAGTTCTAGCAGTCGATATTCTTTCGGAGTGAGATGTAAGAGTTGGTCGCGGTAAGTCACTTCACAAGACGCTGGATCAAGACGCAAATGCTCCCAAACGAATGCTGTGATTACCGTAGATTGCGATCGCCTTAGTAGCACCCGAATTCGCGCTAACAGTTCCGCAAATTCAAACGGCTTTGTCATATAGTCATCAGCCCCCGCATCCAAGCCGCTTACGCGATCGTGACTTGAATGTTGCGCGGTGATCAATAGAACCGGAGTCGCGTAATTGTGCGATCGTAGTCTTCGACAGAGTGTAATCCCATCGAGTTGAGGCAATCCAATGTCAAGTAAGATTAGGTCATAGCTAAAGGTTTCAATATATCGCCAGCCTGCTTCACCGCTTGTTGCAATGTCGATCGCATAATTTTCGCGAGTTAACACGGTTTCAAGCGTTTGTGCAATGCAATCATCATCTTCAACAAGCAGAATTCTCATAGAGCGAAACCTCTTCTGCTGATTCCAACAGAGCGACGAATCTGTATCAGGCTGGCATTACGTTACTTGTCATTATCAACATAAGTTGTAAGCATAGTTATATCTATTCATAGAACTTCTATTTTGTAGACATTTCTTGATATTTAATGAGTGTCTACTCACAGAAGAAAGATGCAGCAGCGACTCTATCGATCGCCACTACATCTCGGTTCTACTCTACACAGCCGCTTGCCGACGAGTTTGCTTGTCCCCGACTTTTTGGAACACACCAAACTCGACTTGCTCCTCGTCTAAATCTGGATCAATGCCCGCAAACACATCGCGGAAAATCGTGCGCGTTCCATGCCAGAGATGCCCAAAGAACCACAATAATCCCCAAACCGTGTGAGCAAAGGCAAACCAAGCTCTCGGACTTGCGCGAAAGATGCCATCAGAACGATAGGTTTGTCGATCGAATTCAAACGGTTCTCCTAACTGTGCTAATCGCGCATAGCTCCGAACGGTTGGCGGATCAGTAAAACTCTGCCTATCTAAGCTACCACCAAAAAATTCAACTGTTACTCCGGTTTGTTCAAAGCTATATTTTGCTTCGGTGCGACGAAACGGAATGTCGGCTCGAACAATTCCATCTGCATCTGTTAGCACGATCGGAAAGTTCTCAAAGAAGTTGGGTAAGCGTCGAACCGTGAGTTCTCGATTTTCTCGATCGCGAAACACCGGATGCCCCAACCACCCCATTGCAACTCCATCTCCTTTATTCATCGCGCCCACTCGGAACAATCCTCCTTTTGCGGGACTGTTACCCACATAGTCATAGAATGCGAGTTTTTGAGGAATGCTTGCCCAAGCTTCAGAGGGCGATCGACCATTCGCTAGAGCAGTTTGAACTCGTCGATCGATTTCATGCTGAAAATCACTGTGATCCCATTGATAGCGCGTTGGACCAAATAGCTCGATCGGGGTTGTTGCACTTCCGTACCACATCGTTCCTGAAACCACAAAAGCCGCAAAGAAAAACGTTGCTAAACCACTCGCAAGAACTGTTTCAATGTTGCCCATTCTCAGCGATCGATACAGATTCTCCGATGGACGAACCACAATATGAAACAATCCGCCGACAATTCCAGTAATCCCTGCTGCAATATGATGTGCGACCACACCACCCGGATTAAATGGATTAAAGCCACTCGCTCCCCAATCTGGCTGAACGCCTTGAACGTGTCCAGTCAGACCATAAGCATCTGATACCCACATTCCCGGACCCCATGCACCTGTGAGATGAAAGGCACCAAATCCGAAGCAGAGTAAGCCTGCTGAAAATAGATGAAGACCAAAGATTTTCGGGAGATCTAAAGCAGGTTCTTTGGTTTTAGGATTTTGAAAAATTTCTAAATCCCAATAAACCCAATGCCAACAAGCTGCAAGGAACAATAGCCCTGAGAGAACAATATGTGCGATCGCAACAGTTTCAAATGTCCACAGTCCAGGCTGTGAAACAGTTTCACCAAAAACATTCCACCCTTGCCAAGAGTTCACAACTCCTAATCGCGCCATGAACGGCAATACATACATTCCCTGTCGCCACATTGGATTGAGATCCGGATCGCCAGGAGTGAACAATGCTAACTCGTACAGTACCATTGATCCTGCCCATCCTGCGGTGAGTGCAGTGTGCATCAGATGAACCGCAATCAATCGCCCCGGATCATTGAGAACAACCGTATGAACGCGATACCAAGGAAGTCCCATTAGTGCTGCTCCTTGCTTGCTGTTGTAAGAATTAAAATTGGATCAGTTGCTTCTTGATAGTCTGAACAATCGATCGCTTCCTCAGTCAAAGCGATCGACGGATGAATCGTACACTTTAACGAATAGTCACCTGTGAAATAGTGACAGCTTGAACAAGGAATTTTATGGAGAGTTTGAACGCGATCAGTGGCTTTTTGAAGTCCGATGATGAGTTCGACCGCGCCAAAGATAATAAAACTCCAAGCGATCGCAGCATAAACAAATTGAGGTAATGTTTGATACCAAGCAGTCGCGAAAAATAGCATTGTTTGATGTCCATTTGATGAGTAAGAAAGATGGATAGTAGGGTTTACTATCCATCCCACGAAACCACACGACGAACAACTTAATCGAGATAGGGCATTGACTTCACAGGTTCAGTTGCACGATCGAGTCCCCGCTCAAATCCTGCAACTGCCGCCCGCGCTCGTCCTGCGTGCCAGAGATGCCCAACTAGAAACAGAAACGCAAACACAAAGTGTGCTGAAGCTAACCATGCACGAGGACCGACAAAGTTAAATGAATTCAACTCGGTCGAAAGTCCACCCACTGAATTGAGCGACCCCACAGGTGCATGAGTCATATACTTGGAAGCTTTTCGGATTTGCCACGGTTGAATATCATGCTTCAGCTTATCGACATCTAGCCCATTCGTGCCGCGTAAAGGTTCTAACCAAGGAGCGCGAACATCCCAGAACCGCATCGCTTCCCCACCAAAGATAATCTCTCCAGAAGGCGATCGCTGAAGATATTTCCCTAATCCCGTTGGACCTTGAGCAGAAACAACACTTGCTCCTAAGTTCTGATCCCGCACCAAGAAGTTTAGCGCTTGAGCATTAGAAGCTTCTGCGATCGTCGGTCCATAAAACTCACTGGGATAAGCCGTATTGTTAAACCAAATGAACGCCGTTGCAATAAAAGCTTGTCCACAGATGTTCCCCAAGCTTTGTGCAAGATAAGTTTCACCTGTCCAAGTAAAAACTCCATGCGTCCATTTAAATGGAGTTGTTACAATATGCCAAATTCCTCCAAGAATTAACAGCGCACCCACATAGATATGCCCGCCAATGATGTCTTCTAGGTTATTAACACCAACAATCCAGCCTGCTTCTCCATAAGGCGATCGCGTTAAATAGCCAAAGATTTTCAGCGGGTTCAAAGTCGGATTTGTCACCAATCGAACATCTCCACCTCCAGGCAGCCAAGTATCATAGATACCGCCCCAGAGCATTGCTTTTCCGACTAACAAGAATGCACCCAATCCTAAGAAGATTAAGTTAATCCCTAAGATTGTTGTGATCTTATCTTTGTCGTTCCAATCGAAATCAAAGAAACCTGGTAGCTTTGCAGGACCTTTGATCGCGTGATAGATGCCTCCGATTCCGAGTACCGCAGAGCCAATTAAGTGAGCCACTGCGATCGCGAAAAACGGAAAGATGTCGGTGACTTGTCCGCCTTGCCCCACTCCAATTCCTAATGTTGCAACGTGTGGCATCAGAATTGTGCCTTGCTCGTACATTGGGCGATTGATATCAAAGTGTGCAACTTCAAACAGCAGCATTCCACCCGCCCAAAATGCTACCAGACCCGCATGAGCCACATGAGCGCCAAGGAACCTACCGGAAAGATTGATAAACCGGGCATTTCCCGCCCACCAAGCATATCCGGTTGAAGCTTCATCTCGTCCTTCACGGGCAGAAGTAATGACCGTTTCGGTTGGGGTTTTTCGAGTTGTGATTGTTTGTCGATCGAAGAATGTCGTCACAGTTCTCCTCCAAATTTATAGAGCATTGCCACGCGGCAGGACTTCATCGGGAAACACAAAATGTTCATGCGGTTGATCCACCTCAGCCATCCAAGCTCGTAAACCTTCGTTTAGCAGAATGTTCTTGGTGTAAAACGTTTCAAATTCAGGGTCTTCAGCCGCTCGAAGCTCTTGAGAAATAAAATCGTAAGCCCGAAGGTTAAAAGCTAATCCTGCCATCCCGATCGCACTCATCCAGAGTCCGGTAACAGGCACAAACAACATAAAGAAATGCAGCCATCGCTTGTTCGAGAATGCAACTCCGAAGATCTGCGACCAGAATCGATTTGCTGTTAAAAACGAGTAAGTTTCTTCTTGCTGAGTCGCAGAGAATGAGCCAAATGTGTTGTAGCCTGAACCATCTCGAAACAAGGTATTCTCAACCGTTGCACCATGAATTGCACATAGCAATGCACCCCCTAACACACCTGCAACACCCATCATGTGAAATGGATTTAAGGTGTAGTTGTGAAAGCCTTGAACGAACAATAGAAATCGAAAAATTGCTGCAACTCCAAAGCTAGGTCCAAAGAACCAACTGGATTGACCGAGCGGATAAATCAGAAAGGTTGCAACAAAGACCGCGATCGGGGCTGAAAATGCGATCGCGTTATACGGTCTAAGTCCCACCAATCGCGCAATTTCCATTTGTCGCAAGCAAAATCCAATCAATCCAAACGCACCATGAAACGCGACAAAGTTCCAGAGTCCGCCTAATTGAATCCAGCGAGTCATATCGCCTTGTGCTTCAGGTCCCCAAAGCAATAACAATGAGTGACCTAAACTATCAGCGGGAGTTGAAACTGCGGCGGTTAGAAAGTTACAGCCTTCTAGATAAGAACTTGCTAAACCATGGGTATACCACGAAGATACAAATGTTGTTCCGGTAAACCAGCCCCCCAAAGCTAAGTACGCACAGGGAAACAGTAACAAACCTGACCAACCGATAAACACAAAGCGATCGCGTTTTAACCAATCATCTAAACTGCGAAAGTAATCCCCCCAATTTGAGGGACGCTCTAAAACGAGAGTCATTGCTTTACCTCAATAAGATACAGTTCCGTTGTGCATGAAGTACGGCGCACCTGGATAGGACAGCACTTGAATGATGTGATCAAAGTATGGGGTCACTTCGGGGGCATCTTCTCCGAGCAGCACGATCGCTTCTTCTTTGAGACATTTCACGGCTTCGACCCAATTCGCGATCGGGATTCCCAGCGATCGATACATTTCTTTCATGCCGATCGTTCCGATCTCTGCCATTGGTTGCTCACTCCCTGCTAACACACAATAAGCAACCAGACGAATATACCAACCCTGATCGCGCTGACACGATGCTGTTTTACGAGGATTGCCGCTATTGCTCGGTGTTCTAGGGCAGCGTTGCCAAAATCGTTGGCAGCCTAATTGCACTAAGCGTTGTTCGTTTTTAGCTAAAAGTGTTGCAATTCGGATGCGTTTTTCTCCAGTTTTGCAGAAATTTTGAATCATCCGAATTTCGTTGGGGTAAGGATATCGCAGTTCTTCATCTGCGGCTTGAATCACTTGAGTCACGACGCTCATTCAGGTTTTCCTCGCGTGATGATGTGAACGCCACCAAACCAACTGACCGAAATACGATCGTTCAAAAAATCTCCCAGATTCGGAAACTTAACCAAATAGGTATTGCGAACTTCGCGAGCTAGAACAATGTAAGCTTTGTTTCCTAGCATTTCTCAAACCTCCACGCTTTCGGGTTGAATCTCCACTTCAGGTAAAGTCGGTAGCTCTAATGAATGTTGATGCTCAACTTTTCCATTGCTCGAATGCTGCTGCACGATCGCTTTGATCCAAGTCCTATCCGCGACACGGCTACCATTCACGGGATTTCCTGCCGATTCATGCAATTGGGGCAAGCTTCCTGCTCGTCCTTGAACGCGCATTTGATAGCCTTGCGGTGTAATCGATCGCTCGTAAGGAACAGTATCTTGTCCAAAGGCTTGAGCGTATTCGCGACTATCAATCAATTGATCAATTAGTGCATAAAAGCCGTGACGCGCACAGATGTCATAGTATTGTGCAATCTCCTGTCGGGTTTGAGTTGGGCGACCCAAAATCCTACGATGAATTGCTTCGATCGCTTTTGTTACATACAATTCTTCCCAATAAATTTGACGAAATACTCTCGATTTTGCTACCTGGCGAACGAGTTCTTTAACTGTGATTTCGCCGCTCTTCAGTTTTGCTTCTGCAATCTGCGATCGCTGTTCTACATAAATTTGCCGCCCAAAAAGCTGTTGATAGACTCCTTCAATCACAGCATTCACAGCGATGCTACCGTTTAGATTTTCTTGAGAATGTACGATCGGATTCAGCTTCAGAACTTTCAAATAATTTGCACCTGGAATCTTTGCCCAATGTTCTGATTTGTTGTTAGTTTCAATGAGAATTCGACGATGATTTGGGCTAAATTCTCCAACTTGTCCAAGATGCTTCCATTCTGGCTTTGGAAAGACTGCTCCGAATTGTGTTTCTAGCAGATCATGTCCAACGCCATACGGATGCTGATTCGGTAATGGGTGTTGATAGTGTCCAAACATTGTGATGAACTGTGGAGCTTTATGAGTCGAAGCACTAAACTTGAATAGCTCGTGCTGTGCGCCCCAGTTGCGGCATTCTTGCGCCTCTTGTCCCAATCCCCGGAGGTAAGGAACAGTTTCTTCTCCAAAGTAATCTGCATACTCAGTCGAATCAATCAATGAATCGATTAACGCTGGAAATCCTTTTTCTGTAATCGTTTCAAAGTGAGTCTGGAATTCCTCGATCGAGTAAATTCCCCGCCCTAAAAAATGTCTCACTGATAGTTCAACAATCCGGCTAATCGTAAACGGTTCATAGAACAACTTTCGATATAATCGCGACTTGCCCAACTGCCGAACAAGCTCTTTGGTTGAAAGCTGTCCTTCTTTCCAGCGCGATTCCAGATCTGACAGTGTAACTCCATATTCGCGAGTGATATCTCGTTCAAAAACTTGGCGATATGCAGCTTTCACCACATTGTTTTGCTCAGTTACCGATAGATTCGGCTTCATTACAAACTTCTGTCGAGTCGTTGCTGAAAGCGCATAGCTTTCTGGAAGTTGTAAACCCTGCTGCTCATTAGAAACACCTTGACGAACTCGAACAGTCGGCTTTTGAACAACATACTCTGCAACTAATTGATCAAACTCTTGCTGAATCAATTCCTGTGCTTCTGAATCAGCTTTGAAGTAGCTTAGAGCTTTCCACTTCATATCCTGAATTGCAACTACCGTCGCTTCTGTGACATCTTCAGGAATGACACCGCGCAACCCTCGAACATTCACAGTAACAATGCTCGAATCCCCTGCCACGATCGCATAAACTACATATCTCAAAAACCAACCCAAATCGCGCATCGATCGCCGCATTCGCACTTCGCCATACCGCCAAATCGGAATCGGTCGAAACCCATCGGGTAAAGGTTCTCGATTTTCTGTAAGCTGAACCTGAACAAACCGCAAAGCTTCTTTGAGATAGTTCGATCGAATCCCAGTTTGAACTTTCAGCCGCTCTTTAGGGCGAACGTCTACAGGCTTTGGGAAAGGAGCATATCCGGGAAGATGCTCGCGATTTGCAGGTGGATCGAGATACGCGATCGCACTTCCCCCAAAAAAGATTCGCTCTGCTCCAGCGGTTACGATTTCCGTTGAATGTTGCGCGATCGTGGCTGCAATCTGCGATCGCTTTAGTCCTGATTGGAAGAACATTAACAGTTCTTTCAGTTCTGTCTGAGATAAAGCGCGATCGTGCTGTTCTGCATTCGCAATCAGCCGAATTGGAAGCGTTTGATACTGTTGAGATCGAACAACTGGGCTACCACTACCAACATGAACCGTCATTGTTCTTCCTCCTAAAGTTGCAGTCCTTGAATCAGATAATCAAAGTAAGGCGCAATGGTTTGACGATCCTCGATCGACAGTAAACTCAGTGAAACTTCCTTGAGACAGCGCATACATTCCACAACGTTCTGGATCGGAACACCCAGAGAGTCATACATTGTTCTTGCGCCTTTCGTTCCAATGGTGCGAATCGGCTCAACATCATCAGCCACGATCGCATAAGTCACTAATCGCAAATACCAAGCCTGATCGCGCATACACGAAGCTCGAAACCTGGGAATTCCACTATTACTAGGAGTCACTCGACACCGTTCCCAAAAGCGCAAACTCGCGTGATCCACGATGTACGATTCCTTCTCAGTCAAAATCATTGCGATTTGCAGTCGATACTGTCCAGTTTCAAAGAAATCTTTGATTGCTTGTAGCTCACCCAAACTTAGATAACGGGCTTCTCGATCGGCTGCCGCGATCGATTGTGTCACAATGCTCATAATCCTTCTAACCTCTTAGAAAAGAGCATCCGCATTCAAACCTTCCAAGCGAATGCTCTTTGTGAGTTAACTCAACCCAGCACAGATATGATCAAAGTACCGTCCCATCTCTTTCCCTGCTTCAGACCCAACTAAATCAGCAGTGACTTCTTTAAGAGAGTGTACGGCTCGAATGGTTGCACTAATCGGTACACCCAAAGAATTGTAAGTTTCCCGCAGTCCGTTGAGAATGCGCTCATCCAGAATCGACGTATCTCCCGCTAACATTGCATAGGTCGCATAGCGCAGGAAATAGTCCAAATCGCGAATACAAGCGGCATAGCGACGACAAGTATACATATTGCCACCCGGAGCCGTGATATCGGTATACATCAGCGATTTTGCCACCGCCTGAGTCACCAACGTACTTGCATTCGCGCTGACTGCCAACGCCGATCGCGCTCTCAGTTCACCACTGCGAAAATAAGCACTCAGCCGTTCCAGTCCAGAATCATCGAGATACCGACCTTGCACATCAGATGTATTGATCAATGCTGTAATTGCATCTTGCATGATGAACTCCTAAGATAAAGCCCGAATGATGTAGTCAAAGTAAGGCGCAACCTCGATCGCATCTTCAGGCTCAAGAACAGCGATCGATTCTTCTTTCACGCATTTCATACATTCGACAATGTTCCGCAGTGGAATTTCCAGCGAGGTATACATTTCCTTGATGCCCAGAGTTCCAATCTCAACCAGAGGTTGTTCACTGCCCGCCAAAATACAATAAGCCACCAATCGCACATACCAGCCTTGATCACGTTGACAAGATGCGGTCTTGCGAGGATTGCCGCTGTTACTTGGGGTAACCGGACACCGCTCCCAGAACTTAGCACTCGCGGTTTGCACAATGTTCTGTTCATTTTGAGCTAACACCGATGCAATCCGAATCCGTTGCTCTCCCGATTTGAGAAAGTCTTGAAAGATGCGTAACTCTTTGGGTGCAGGATAGCGAGATTCACTATCCGCATTCAGAATCAACTCTGTCACAAGGCTCATACTGTTCTCCAAAGTGTTTTAAGAAAAACTCCCCATGACCCAAGAGGTTCTGCAACATCATGGGGATTAGGCGTGAGTAGCGCTGTTGCCGATGTTAAAAAGATAGATGAAAAAGCTGAAGAACTGATGAAGACCATCGGGACTGATCGACCGATCAAAAAATAAGGCTTGATACTATCACATCAAGCCTCGATTCGAGTCATCTTCAGCTAATCGAAGGTGCTTCCAGAACAGTGACTTCAAACGGTTCTCCCATCGCCAAATCTAACGGAAAATTATGAGCATTCCGCTCGTGCATCACTTCAAATCCCAGATTGGCGCGATTGATCAAATCCGCCCAAGTATTCACCACTTTTCCTTGAGAATCCAGCACCGAATGATTGAAGTTAAAACCATTGAGATTAAACGCCATGGTGCTAATTCCCAAAGCCGTACACCAAATACAAATCACGGGAAATGCAGCAAGAAAGAAATGCAGCGATCGACTATTCGTAAAGCTGGCGTACTGAAAAATCAATCGCCCAAAATAACCATGTGCTGCCACAATGTTGTAAGTTTCTCCTTCCTGTCCAAACCGATAACCATAGTTCTGAGACTCAATCTCTGTCGTCTCTCGAACTAAGCTAGAAGTCACCAAACTCCCGTGCATGGCGCAAAAGAGCGAACCCCCAAACACACCTGCAACCCCCAACATATGCAACGGGTGCATCAAAATGTTATGTTCTGCCTGAAACACAAACATGAAATTAAACGTGCCACTGATGCCCATCGGTAAACCATCCGAAAAGCTACCTTGTCCGATCGGATAAATCAAGAACACTGAAGCAGTTGCAGCTAACGGAGCCGAATACGCCACTGCAATCCAAGGACGCATTCCCAATCGATAGCTCAACTCCCATTCCCGCCCCATATAACAGCACAAAGCTGGAATATAATGTGCTGCAATCATCTGATAAGGACCGCCATTGTACAGCCACTCATCCATGCTGGCAGCTTCCCAGATCGGGTAAAAATGCAGCCCGATCGCATTAGAAGACGGAACGACAGCCGCCGTAATCAGATTGTTACCGTACAAAAGCGATCCCGCGATCGGTTCTCGAATGCCATCAATATCCACAGGTGGCGCGGCGATAAACGCGATCGTAAACACGATCGCAGAAATGGACAGCAATGGAATCATCAAAACCCCAAACCAACCGATATAAAGCCGATTTTCCGTACTCGTCACCCAATTACAAAACTGCTCCCAGCGATCGCGCAGTCCAACTTGACGCTGCAAAATTGTAGTCATAGTACTTACAGCCGAACACAATAATGACAATAATCAAACCCTACTCCTAAACTCTAAAGAACTGATGAAGTTGAAAAAAAAGGGGCAAAACCGGAAGCAATTCTACACATTCAGGCACAAGCGTTGGCTGTAATTGCACTACCGCTCTATGAGATTCGACGATTGTTGGCGCAACTAGGGACTTAGAAAATCGAAGACCCGCACATGACTTGCACGCGCATTCGTAGCATCAGAAAGCGATCGCTGTTGAGGTGGCAGAATGCGAATTCTAGTTGCAGAAGATGATCCAGCACTGCCTAGGTTTGACTTCCTTCGGCGGATTCTTCTGAACTTACACAATCGAAACCAGCAATGCCAACAAGTTCTAAATCTTTTGTCCTGTACTTAGAGCACAGCGTTGTGCGAGTACTTTGGGTACATGCAACGACATCCCCCCGCCATAAGTCCGCTTCAATCTGCTCTCGGTCTACTTCAGCACTCGATAGCTTGTACAAGTTTTCTTTCAGATGGTACCAATCCAGACTCTCAATGCGTTGTTCTGGCATCGGCACAACCGCTTCATGCAGGTTCCAAATGCCATCATGTCCATCTCCTAAACACACCACGATTTCTGCCAAGGGACGCGCACTCAGGGTCTGCACAACGGTGACATCGACAATATCGCTGCCATCGGGCAAGCCAATCACCGATTGTTTGTAGGTTGTTTGCTTCTTTTTGTCGGAGTAGTGTTGCTTCTGAATCCGAGTTGGGGCGTTGACGCACCTGCTCGGTGCTATCAACAATCAACTCCCAGTCCACGAGCAGTTCTGTGACGACTGACCAGGCTGCCTCACAATCCTCAGATTCCTCCACCAGACTTGCGGGTAAGGCTTGGCGCAAAAACTGCACCCAATAATGCGTCACCGCATGAGCTTGGCTGGCACTCACCTCAAACGTTAAGCCTAAAATCTCAAACGTTGGATAGTGTCGCAAGTAGTATAAGCACAACAAAATCTCGGTTTCGGCACTCAATGCGGTTGGACGACCTGCTCCAGGCGCATTGAGTCGAATCTTGCGGGCATTGTGTTGGGCAATGTAGTCTGCTTCTAACTGTTGGAGATACGTAATTAATGGCGACAGTTGTTCATATTCAATGCCCAAAAGTAAGCGACTGCGATGCGGAGAAGTCTGGATATAATGGAACAAGTTTTTCATGGATGGTGAGCGGTAAAAATTCTGTTCTACCATCTTTTTTCTGCTTAATTTAATCTTTGAATACGTCTTATAATGAATTCACGCATGGTTAGTTGTGAGGTCGTTATGAGTCAGAGTTCTAAGTTTGAGCAGACTCTAAGTGAAATAGATGCGCTATCATTTGAGGAGCAGGAATCGCTGATTCAAATTGTGCAGCGGCGTTTGGCGGAGCGGCGACGGGCAGAAATTGCAGCTAATATTGCTCAAGCAAAAACAGAGTATGCGACAGGAAAAGTAGTTCGTGGCAGTGTTGAGCAGGTTATGACTGAGTTGCGGAAATGAAATTCGAGCCAAGCAGGTCTTTCGCCATGATGAATGATGAGGCGATCCAGCAGTTGAAATTTTACAATCTCCAGCGTCAAGCCTTCCCGTAATTCAATCGTGCGAAAATAACCCTGCCCAATTTCTTGCGGCTGAGATCGAGTTTCATCTCTATGGTCAGACGGATCAAGCCATTCGACCTTCGTGGCATCGAATAGCTCAATCAAGGTTTGTTCTGTGATTGTGATAGCCATAGCGATCGATGACAATTTCAGAGCAAGGATTGCTGTAGCATAAAGCCTAGTGAGAATTCCTGTCAACAAAAAGCCAGCCGTTCGATACCCATACAATTGTAGCTATTCGCTCTGAGCATCCTTCCGTCGCATCCAAGCGGACACGATCGCAAGTCCAAACACGCCAACCAAAGAAGCCCCAATCAGCAATCGATCTCCCTGAAGCAGCCCTGCACCTGCGGCAACGACAGGAGGTTTTGCGATCGCAATACTCAACCCCAAAGCACTTAAAAACCGCTTTCCTGACATTCGACTCAGCCCGACTGCATAGCAAATGTAGTCAAAAAAGCCAGACATCAATGCGCCAGTCAGCAGAAAGAAATTGCTTTCAAGGTATTTCTGGCTCCAGCGATCGAGCCTTGCCATAAATCGCTCTCCTACCATTCTTTGAACTGTGCCACGACCATAACGCCGAGCAACCCAAAAGTTTGCACTACACGCGAGAAAATCAGCGATCGCAATCACCAGCAATCCTTGTCCAAACCCAAAAACTGCGCCCGATAGCACAGCGTAAGCAGTTCCAGGCAGCACTGGGATGACAATACTACTCAATCTCAGCAGCAGAACAATGAGTGGCGACCAGATCCCATACTGAGCAATGTTGGCACGAATTTGATCGATCCCCACCCGATTTACAAACCAGATCGTGCCTGCAATGAATAGCACAATTAAACTCAATTCCAGAACTCTGACAAATCTTCGCTGCATGATGAGAACTCGATCGAGAGTGTACTGATTCTCCCTGCCGATAGACTATTTTCAATCCGAAGACAGTCCACAAAGCAGAGGAAACGAAGCGATCTTAACAATAAAACCAACAGTATGAATTGCGGGAGACGATCGATGACAGCACTACTAGCGAATGTCATTCTGATTCAGGTTTTGATTGTTGTGCTATTCGGTTCAATGGCTCAGATGGTGAATGCCTGGAGTAATTTTAATCTAGAAGACTTTTGTATCTGGACGTGCGTAGCTTTGGGAATTGTCAGCTTGCCGTTTCTGTCACTGATCTAAACTGGTTTAGGAGATTTCTACGAAAGAGCTTACCGCTTGAAAGACTGCCCTTCGGCTTCGCTCAGGGCGCGATCTCTAGCTGACTGAGCGAAGCTGAAGACATCGGGTAATTTGTTTTCGATAAATCTCCTTAGTTCTCGATCGTGCAAGCATCTTGGTTAGATAGTTCGCTTAATGCTGGATATTTCAAAATCCCTCTTGCAATCAAGATGATGCTGATCAAAGTCAAGCCGATACTAATTGAGAACATGGCAGCATACCCACAGGATTGTGCCAAAAATCCGCCAAGAACCATCGCAAGAATGCCACTGAAGTAAACGACGGAGACTTGGATCGTATAATCTGTTCCAGCCGTTTCCAGACGACTATAGTTCATCATCATGGCTAACGTTGCTGTAAATGTCATTCCTCCCGCGATCGCAACCAAAATATTAGAGCCATAAACTAAGATCTGCTCTGATGAACCCAGTGCGATCGGGAAATAAGTTGCGATCGCAATCGTTGAAATCAGACCAAACACAATCAGCGATCGCTTATAGCCCCATCGCGTGATCAGCCATCCTGCAATCAACGATCCAACCAGTCCAGCACTGAAGCTGACTACTCCTAAAATCCAACCAATATCACTGAGCGAAAATCCGCGATCGACCATCAACGGGCGAATCATTCCACTTGCCATACTTCCGCCTGTCATGTAGAGCGATAACAATAAGAGCCACTGCCAATGACCAGAACAACGGAAAAACTGAATCAATGTACTAAATCCCGGCAGTTGGGCGGGTAAAGGCAGTAAGACTTCTCGATGAAACATGATTGGAATCAATGAAAGCAGCATAAACCCTGCTAGAAGCAAGATGCTCACTGTCCACCCCAAGCGATCGAGCAAAATTAAAAGAATCCCTCCTCCAATGATTGAACCCAGAAAATTTCCGCCTGACTGAATTCCGTTCCCGATGCCTCGCTCATTTTGATTCAGTAGCCCGATCGCAAGCGCATCAGTCGCAATGTCTTGACTCGCTGCAAAAAAGCAAATCAGCAACATACAAAATAGCATTACAGGGAGTTGCTGTTGCAAGTTCAGAAATGCACAAAGGATCAGGTTCAAAATTAGCAAGCTCTGGAACAAGAGAATCCAAATCCGATAGTGCCCCCAACGAAAACGAATGCGATCGATATAAGGCGACCAGAGAAACTTTAGCATCCAGGGAACAGCAAGAAATCCAATCATGCCAATGACTTCTAGAGATGCACCTTGTTGCCTTAGAAACGTTGGTAAGGCTTGATAGAAGAAAGCGATCGGGATGTACTGAGCAACATACAGACTACCTAATAAGCCGAATTTCTTGAAGGATTGAGACATGAGGTTATAAAGCTTCGATCAGTGCAGGGGACTTGGTAAAGCGCTTCAGGAGCCACGATTCAGGAATATATTTTATGTACAGATTCGTGAGTGCGATCGCCCATTGATGATCCGGCAGCATCATCTGAGTCATCTTAAACGCATCTTTCTGTAACTCATCTACACCCCGTCTAAGCTGATTTTCATAGGCTGCAAACGCTGTCTCATAGCTCTGTTGAGCAAGTTCTTTTGCTAATAGGTACGCTCCTAAAATTGCCATGCCTGCTCCGCGCCCAGACATTAGTGTGAGTGTGTAAGCAGCATCGCCTAGTAAGCACACTCTCCCCTTTGACCACTGCGGCATCACAATTTGCAGCATATCATCGTAAAAAATTGTGTTTGGGTCTTCAACACTGCGAATCACTTCTGGAATCAGCCATTCTGTGTCACTAAACTCTTTGAGCAGATGTGCAACTCGCTCAGAGGGTGGAATTTTGCAGTTTGGTAAGGATTGATAGAGCAGAAACGCGCCAACGCCTAATGAGCCATACTTCCCAATTCCAGCAAAGCGGCGAGGCAGGGTGATGTTATAGTTACAGTCTCCTAAATTTGAGGGGATGTGCTGGCTGAAAAAAGCCATGTAAGCAACATTGAAAAACTTCTCAAAACCGCTTCCAAACACTTGTCTGCGGGTTCGAGAATGTACACCGTCTGCACCAATGAGCAAGTTAAATGATTCAGTTTTGCCAGAGTCAAACGTAGCAATCACTCGATCGCTCTGTTGCTCGATCGACTCGATCGATCGCCCAAACCGGATCTCCACTTGGTCTTTGACTGCATCATAGATTGTGAGATGTAGATCAGCACGACTCAAAGCTAAATTGCGCTCTCCAACTGTGAAAAATTTGCCCATATCTAACTTGCGAATGATCTGCCCGTTACCGTCCACGAATGCAGATTCAGTCATTGGAATGCTTTTCGCTGCGAGTGTGTCTAAGAGTCCCATTTTTTCTAGAATTTGCACACTCGCGCCATAAGTTCCTAATGGATACCCAATTCGCCTAAATTCTGTTGCTTTGTCGATGACGATCGGTTGAAAGCCATACTCACGTAGCCAATACGCTAAAGTTAGCCCAGCAATTCCGCCACCTGAAATTAGAATGTTCATAGCTGTATGAGATTGAGTTGCAAGATACGAGCAGAATTTTTGAAGACTGGGACAAGCAAAAATCGAATGTATCTTGCCCAGAGAGGTAGACGATTGGGGTGGTCAGCAAACTGGGTCAACGAATAGATTTCATTTTCAAGCCGAATGCCTTCTCCCCAAGTTTCTAGTTCTTGCCCAGAGTCGAAGCCTGACTTAAATTCAGCCGTAGTTTTGGAAACGGTATCATGCTGCTTAGATTTGCTTGCCGTACTACGATTGAGGATGTCTAGGACAAGATGAAGCGGAGCAAGGCGATCGCGCAATGCTAAAACAATGCTCTGATTTTCTGCTTCGCTCAGATACGGCGAAACGCCTTCCATAATGACCATCAATGGCTGATTCGGCTCTCGTTGAATCTGATCGATCCAAGCAAAATCTAGAATCGATCGAGCAATGAATCGATAGCGATCGCTTTCTTCAAAGAACTTTCGCCGCAGATCAATTACTTCAGAAAAATCGACTTCGTACCATTTGACTGTTCCGTTATCGACACGGTTGAACCGAGTACACAAACCACATCCCAGATTGATCACAATGGCATTCGGATGCGCTGTGAGAAAAGATTGCACAATGCGATCGTATTCTCTTACCCGAATGATCACCCCTAGCTGTGATGCCCAACCTTTCTCGTACTTCCTAAAGTCATAATCTGTTCGTTCAGCAATCTCAACAGCTTTCGGATCTTGAAGCAATCCGTCTGAGCGTTTTGTTTCGACCACTCTGGCATAGAGTGTAATCATTAACGTTTCAGCGACACCTGTTAATTGTTGAGTGGGTTCTAGTTGATTCATTGTGCGATCGCTCCTTAGAAACTAGCTCGAATCTGAAATCCATAAGTCACCGGATCACCAAAAGCCGCAATCACATTGGGTGGCGGAAAGACAAATCCTTGAGTAATGTAGCGAGTGTTAAAGAGATTGTTTGCAAAGACATACACTCCCCAGTTATTTGATTCGTATCCCAATCGGGCATTGACTAAAGCATACGGCTTTTGCCTGATTTGATTCGCATCATCAAAGAAAGTTGTGCCTGAACCAACTAGATCGACACGGGCAAAGATTCCGCCGGGACTGCGATACTGCGCTGCTAAGTTATAAGTGAAATTGGGTGCAACTGGGACTTTGTTACCATTAAAATTTTGTCCTGTAAATGGGTTGGAATATCGCTCAAATCGAGCATTCGTGTAGCCAACTCCAGCGATGAGATTTAATCCTCTGATTGGCTCGGCTCTCATCTCTAGCTCAAATCCAGTGCTTTTAATGTCAGCATTGGCAATATTGCTAAAAAATCCGGTTGTATCAGCTAGAGCAACTTGATAGTTACTGGCATCAATTTGGAAGAATGCCAGATTTGCTGTGAGACGATTGTTCAGCCATGAGGTTTTAACTCCAAGCTCATAGTTCCAAGAAAATTCTTCTGCAAAGCGGCGAGTTGCTTCGGTGTCAGAGCGATAGTTAAATCCACTAGGGCGATATCCTTTCGCGATCGTGCCATACGCCATCACATTTGGACTAAAGCGATACTGCGCTCCAAACCGAGGAATAATGGCATCACTTTTTTCTTCTAATCCACTCTCAGTAGGACTGAGAGGCACATCACCCACACCTGAAATTGTAAAAATGCGTCGTCGTGCCATCTCAACGCTCGAAGTTTCGTAGCGCAACCCTGCAAACAGAGTCAAAGGCTCGATCGGCTTAAAATCCATCTGTCCAAATGCGGCATAGGTATAGCGTTGCTGTTCGGCTGAAACATTATTTGTCCCAGCCGAAGGCGCTCCAAATGCTGCGGCTCCCTGGCTACTCAGCGAAATGCCATCGCGAATGGTATTGAACTCACGCGATTCAAAATAGCCCCCCACTGTCCAACGAATGCGATCGGCTTGTTTCGGAGACTGAAACCGAACTTCCTGCGCCCATACCGTTGAATCGAATGCGCCAACCCCAGTAAAGAGATCCGCAGGGGTATAGTCTGCTTCGGTGGCAAAGTCTTGCCTTGTCGATCGACGAGTGGTAGTGGAAACTGCCTGAAATCCTGCGCCATCATAGGCAATTTTCAGGGCTTGAGTATTGTTGTCTAACCGATGGAACCCATTAAAATCCTGTGCAACTTTAAAGGGATTCGAGGTATCTCGCGGGGCGAAAATGGGACTACCATCTTGATCTGAATTCACTGTTCCATTGAATGAGATATTCCATTCTCTAGAAGGAGTCCAGAGAATCTGAGCGCGACCTGCTAGACCGTTCTTTTCGCCCACATTACGATCGAGAAAAGTATTCTCTACAATGCCATCTCGCGCTCTATAGACCCCTGCTAATCGAAAGAAGAGTTGATCTTGAATAATGGCATCACTCAGCGAGAGTTGCAGGTTACGAGCGTTATAGTTCCCATAGCTTGCAGAGGTTCTAATTTCTGGCTGATTGCTAGGAGGGCGGGAGATGATATTCACCACGCCAGCCTGAGAACTTCTGCCATAGAGCGTACTTTGAGGACCCCGCAACACTTCGACCCGTTCTAGATCGAACAATGTTCCATCCAAAAAACCACCGTAGTCATAGGGAACATCATCAATATAGAAAGCTACATTGTCTTGGGATGCTAGAAAGTTAAAGTTACTTAACCCGCGAATGCTGTAGTAGTCGAAGTAAGAAGCACCTGTTGAACCTTTCAAAAACGTAAAGTTAGGAGTACTGTTCGCAATGCTCTGTAGTGAGTCGATTTGAGCATCTTCTAGCTCTTGTCTGGGAAAAGCAGTAATACTGATCGGAACATTTTGTAGTGTGTCTTCTCGCTTTTCTGCTGTAACCGTAATCTCGTCTTCTGATTCGGTAAAAACATTCACCGCTAAACCTGTCCCACTTGCGATGATGTCTCCTTCGATCGGGATTCCCTTTGCTGCCGTGATCATAAGCTGGACACTGCTTGCAGTGCTATTTGTTGCGATCAAGCTTGTAATGTCTGGGGTCGGCTTATCTTGTCGAACTTCGGTTTGTAGTTGAGCATTGGGAATCGTAATGATCAAGCGCTGATTGGGCTGCTGCGAAGTTGCACTCTCGCGCTTTAGAGTACCTTGTAGAGTCTTGCCATCTGCTGTTTCTAGTATAATTTCTAGCTCACCTTCACTCGGCTTGAGTCGAATATTAGTAATCACTGTGGGGATCAGAGCTTGGGAGAGCCATTCTCCGATCGTGGTTGCAGGACGCTGAATGTCTTGCAACTGTTGAGGCTCTTTGGTGGGCTGTGATTGCTCTGGTTGAAGTGGATTTGCTAAAGCTGGAGAGGCGATCGCTAAAGCGCCAATCACAGAGAGTTGAGAAACTCGAAACATTGCATACTCCTTAAATTTTTTATTAAAAGCTGATCGTCTATTGCAACTGATTCTCATTCGTAGTTATGAGAAATTGTAAGTCGATCGATTCGATGATTTTTGTCTCAAACGGATTTTTCAGATGTCCCAGACGGATCTTTTAGCGGCGATTTCGATGAACGCTCGGATTCACCCCGAAGTACTTTTTATAAGCTTTGTGAAACGAACTTAAGCTGTTGTATCCGACTGTTTGTGCTGCGATTTCGACTTGGATGTTTTGTGCTTCCAACAAAAATCGTGCCTGTTCCATGCGGTGTTGATGTAAACAACCGAATGCCGTTGTGCCAAACACCTGATGAAATCCTTGCTTGAGTTTGTAGTCGTTCAGTCCTACCTGTCGGGCTAATGCAAGTAGTGAAGGCGGATTGTGCAATTGCTGGATTAAAATATCACGCGCCTGGTAGATTCGCTCTACTTCGTCTGATCGCAGTCGGCGCGGTGTTCGATGGGGACGACGTTCTGCAAATTGATGGATCTGTAGCGCGAGTAGTTCTAGTACCTTGCCTTCTAAATAGACACGCTGAGTCGCGCCTTGGTATGGACAGTGCAGGATTTGATGAAGCGCGGTCATCATGGCTGGAACGATCGCGCTTTGCTGCCAGTAAAAGTAATCGGTCTTCTGTAAGCACTGCCTTAAGTTTAGCGGTAAAGTATCTAGCTCATCTGTGAGTAAGGTTCGTAAAAGCTCAGGTGCGATCGCAATTTCTATAAACCTGATTGCTTGATTCGCGGGAAGTCGCCCGATCGTCTGTGCCTCAGTCATGCCAACAGTTAGACAAGTTCCTGGAGAAATCCTTGTTTCCGCAGAAGAGTGAGTGGCTGACATATTAGCTGTTCCAGAGATCCCGTAGCACAGTCCGAACAGGGCGTATTGATTATGAGAAAAGATTGTTAACTCTTCTCCCAATTCATAGGTTTGGACATATAGCTCTAATCCTTCTCGCAGATGCCAATTCTGAATTGAGCCGTTCCCAAGTTGACGAGGAAGGTTGAGATGAGTTTCGTACTCATTGCTGTGAAAAGGAATTCCTGTTTGAGAGTGGATCTCTTCAAACATCTCTGACAAATCTTGCACCGTAATTTTCAGGTTCAATTCAGCCCTCCTCAGCACAGTGAAAAAGTTATGAAATAATAATCATTCTCATTTTGCAGCTTCAAATCTCTAGAGAATTTAAGAATGTTATCAGCTTTAATTGATAATTCTTCCGAGTTGCTTGCTGTCTTACATCAAATATTGACGGTATTCCGCTCAAACGTGATAATGATTATCATTTCAAAAATCGTATCATGATTTTTTCTCAGTTCAAACGATCGCGATTCCAGTACCTACTCGCGACAGCGATCGCATTCAGTCTATTCAGTAGTTTGAGTTCACGCGCTACTGCTCAAGATAAACCGACTGTAGTTGCGACAACCAGCGTTTTGTGTGATTTAGCGAAACAGATTGCTGAAGAAACGATTAACCTGAAATGTCTGATTGATGCGGGGTCTGATCCGCATGAGTATCAACCGAAGCCTGACGATCGTAAAGCGATCGAATCTGCCAAACTGATTCTCTATGCAGGCTATAACTTTGAAGAGAATCTCATGAGCGTGATTCAAGCTGCTCCTAACTCAGTTTCCAAGGTTGCTGTGAATGAAGTTGCAGTACCAAATCCAATCAAAGGAGATGGACATGACCATAGTGGACACAATCACAGTAAATCGAGTGAACAAACTGATCCGCACGTCTTTCACACAGCAGATAATGGCATCAAAATTGCAAATGTAATCAATCAGAGCTTGACTAAGATTCAGCCGAATCAAGCCAGCACTTACACGAACAATACAAAGAAGCTAACGAATGAGCTTTCTCAGATTCACACCTGGATACGATCGCAGATTCAGACGATTCCCATGAGTCAGCGTTGGCTAATTACTACTCATGATGCTTTTGAGTACTATGCTCGAACTTACAATCTGGGAGTTGCCGCGACCTTACAAGGAATTAGCACCGATGAGAAACCGACAGCACTACGGGTTGCACAGCTTGTGAAAGACATTAAAACTTTGGGAGTGCCAACGATCTTTGCAGAAATGACTGTGAATCCGAAACTGATTGAGGCAGTCGCACGAGAAGCTAAAGTAAAAGTCTCAGAACGCAAGCTTTATGCAGATGGAATTGGAACGCCAAACAGTGAAGCAGATAGCTATCCAAAAATGCTGATTGCGAATACTCGTACGATCGTAGAAGGATTGGGCGGAAAGTACACCCCATTCAAGTTGAAATGAGACTCAGTTGGGTCGTTTGTTCCAGATTACTACGATCGTTCCTGTCTGATCCTTTGTTGGAATTAAGTTGAGATAGCGCACAAAATCACCTTGCCGAATTTCGTACACTAACCCGCCTCCATAGTTCGGTTGAGACACAACTCGAAACACAGTTGAATCGAGTTTGCTCTGGAAAAATGTCGTAAAAACTTGCTCCGGAGTCTGCTCCAAAATCAACGTAAAGTTCCCATCGAAGCCAGCTAATGGCTTTTCGATATCGTAGCTGTTTGGATCTGTGGCTGACTTTTGATAAAACAAATCAGGTTGCTCAAAGTAAAATTCAGGGACATCAATGCTGGATGCTTTGAGCTTGCTGAGGTTCTGCATGGTCAGGTCAAAGGCTGCTTCTGCTTGTTGAGGCTTGGGAGTAACTTTTGGGCTAGGCGATGAATTGTTTGGAGGTGAAGGACTGGAAGGTGTGAATCGTGGAGAAGATTGAGCAGGTGAAGCAATTGGATTGGGAGAGCCAGGTGGAGAATTGCCTGCTCGCGGTGAGTCGAGAATCGGAGATGACACTGGAGTGGGAGTGGAGAAAGAAGATTGAACTGGATCGGGAGTGGGGGAAGGTTCAGGAGATGGACGCTCGGCAGGTTGAATCGAAGCTTTTGGGGGAGAAGATGGAACCGGGGGTAATTTGACGATCTGAATGAGGTCACGTTCAACCTTCTGAATCGGCGCGTCGAACTGTAGAGGAATCCGCAGGAGCAGAGCATGAATCCCGATCGAGGCGATGAGCCAGATCCAGAACGGCAGTTTCTTGGGAAAAGCACTCACAGTTGAGCAGACTCAGAATGAACGACTTTGCTGTATGTCTAATCCAACTTCTCAGTTTACGCTAAACTGAGAACGATTATCATTATTTCTATTTCTATGGTCAGTCAACTTTCTCGCCCCTCCTCCAGAGATGCCTTGCAGCAGAGCGATCCGCAACAATTGCTGAAAATTCGCCATACTTGTGCTCACATTTTGGCGATGGCAGTGCAAGCGCTGTTTCCTGAGACGAAAGTCACGATCGGACCTTGGACAGACACCGGGTTTTATTACGACTTTGATCGAGCCATTCCCTTCACGCCAGACGACTTAGTGCAGATTGAAGCAGAAATGCGGCGAATCATTCGAGCCAATCTGCCCATCATTCGAGAAGTAGTAGAGTATGACTCGATTCGAGCCGAGATCGAGCAGTTGAATGAGCCATATAAGTTGGAAATTCTCGATCGTATTCCTGCTGGGGAGCCGATTACCCGTTACTTTATTGGCAATCCCGACAGTGGGCGTGCAGATCAGGTCGAACCCTCGTTGATTGATGCGATCGTGCTACCGCCTGACGAATATTGGTGGGATCTCTGTGCCGGACCTCACTTAGAATTCACAGGTCAAATTAACCCTAATGCGATCGCATTAGAAAGTGTTGCGGGTGCTTACTGGTGCGGGGATGAAACTAAAGCACAACTCCAACGCATTTATGGCACAGCCTGGGAAACTTCAGAACAGTTACAAGCCTACTTACAGCAACGAGAAGAAGCAAAACGGCGCGACCATCGTAAGCTCGGACAAGCCTTAAAGCTATTCAGTATTGAGGAAGATGCAGGCGGTGGATTAGTCTTCTGGCATCCACGCGGGGCAAGAATGCGACACATCATCGAAGACTATTGGAGACAGTCACACATTGATGCAGGCTATGAGTTGCTCTACACTCCGCACATTGCGAACTTAGATCTTTGGAAAACGTCAGGTCATTTCGATTTCTATCGGGATAGTATGTTTGATCAGATGGAAATCGAAGAACAGCAGTATCAAATTAAGCCAATGAACTGTCCGTTTCATGTGTTGACCTACAAGCATGAACTCCATTCCTACCGAGAGTTTCCGATTCGATGGGCAGAGCTTGGAACTGTGTATCGATATGAGCGTTCAGGAGCATTGCATGGTTTGATGCGGGTGCGTGGATTTACTCAAGATGATGCTCATATCTTTTGCCTGCCGGAACAGATTGAAGATGAAATTCTCGGCGTTCTAAATCTCACAGAAAAGATTTTGTCAGACTTTGGTTTCTCGAACTATGAGGTTAATCTTTCCACTCGTCCACCTAAATCGGTTGGGAGTGATGAGATTTGGGAAAAAGCAACGATCGCACTTCAACAAGCGCTAGATCGAAAAGGTTGGAACTATGTGATCGATGAGGGTGGCGGCGCATTCTATGGACCTAAAATCGATTTGAAGATTGAGGATGCGATCGCACGTCGTTGGCAATGTTCTACGATTCAAGTCGATTTCAATCTACCAGAACGCTTTGAAATGGAATATGTGGCGGCAGATGGTACTCGCCAACGTCCGATCATGATTCACCGAGCAATCTTCGGATCGTTAGAGCGCTTCTTCGGTATTCTCATCGAGAACTATGCGGGTGACTTTCCGCTGTGGCTTGCACCGATTCAAGTTCGATTACTCCCTGTGAGCCAGGATCAACGAGACTATGCAGAAGCGATCGCGCTTCAACTGAAGCAAGCTGGATTTCGGGCTGAAGTCGATCGTACCAATGAACGACTAGGTAAGCAAATTCGTACTGCCGAACTTGAAAAAATCCCAGTTGTCTCGGTGGTTGGCAAAAAAGAAGTTGAGTCTCAAACTTTGAGCATTCGGACTCGACACAAAGGAGAATTAGGAGCATTAACGCTCTTAGAACTCTGCGATCGACTCCAGCAAGCTGTCTTAAACCACTCAACCCTGTAAACATTGCATTAAGAGGCACAGTGCAATGACAACCTTTCTTCGTTCAATGTCTGGAACTGTAGAAACATCAACCATCACCTTTGTTCAGCAACCCCACAGATTTGAAAAGCAAAAGCTGCTACCGCTTCAAAGTAACGTATTTTGGCAGATTGAAAGTGGTTTTGTGCGATCGCTAACTTGGAGCGCTGAGGGCGAGGTGATTACCCTGGGCATCTGGGGCAAAGGTGACATTGTAGGACGAACTCTCTCGCGGTTAGAAGTCTATCAGCTTGAATGCTTAACCCCTGTCGAAGCCATTGCCTTAGCCTATCCAGAACAATGTTCTTTTGAAGCCCTGCAATCTCACCTTCAAAACGTAGAAGCTTTGCTGAGTATTGCTCATATCAAACGGATTCGCGATCGACTGCTAAATCTACTGCATCTATTCGCCTGCCGATTTGGAGAAAAAATCGAGCAAGGCTATCTGCTCCAAGTCCGGCTCACGCATCAAGTGATTGCAGAACTCATCGGGACAACTCGCGTAACTGTGACGCGATTGTTCAACGAGCTAGAAGATGAAGGTATGATTTCTCGCCCAGGCAAACATCGAACTGTTTTGCATTTCACGAGGCTTTAAGAGATGACGCATCATGTTTTGTTTGTTTGTCGATCGTGTTCTGTTTCCAAGCACCAGCGAGAACATCTCGGTCATCCTGGAGGATTTCATCTGCTAGAACAACTCAAGCAGGAGTTTGAAACTTGGAAGCCGAATACACCCTTTTTAATTCGAGAAGTCGAGTGTTTAAGCGCCTGTAATCGTCCTTGTGTCGTTGCGCTTTCGGCTCCAGGTAAAACGACTCTGATGTTTGGAGACTTACCGCCGTTTGAAAGTGCGATCGCTATTCGAGAACTTTGTCAGCAGTATTTCCACAGTGCTGACGGAATTGTACCGAGAAGAGATCGTCCAGAGCTTTTACAGAAAGGCATCTTAGCAAAAATTCCACCTGTGACGTAGATTTCTCTCAAATTAATGTAGAATGATAATCGTTCTCAAAACTTTCTCACGTCATGCACTCAGCAACTCAATCCCACATCGAGATCCCGAAACGGGGAATGCCTGTCACGATCATCACCGGATTCTTAGGTAGTGGCAAAACAACACTACTGAATCAAATCCTGAAAAATCGCGACGATCTCAAAGTTGCAGTGCTAGTGAATGAATTTGGAGACATCAACATTGATTCACAGCTACTCGTTTCACTCGATGAAGACATGATGGAACTGAGTAACGGTTGTATTTGCTGCACGATCAATGACGATTTGATCAATGCGGTTTATCGAATTCTGGAACGAGAAGATCGAATCGATTACATGGTGATTGAGACAACCGGAGTTGCTGACCCTTTACCGATCGTGCTTACCTTTGCTGGCTCTGAGCTAAGAGATTTAACGCATCTCGACTCAATTTTGACGGTTGTTGATGCAGAAACATTCACGACAGAACATTTTGAGAGTCAAGCTGCAATCAGCCAGATTATATATGGCGATATCATTCTGCTCAACAAAACAGATTTGGCAGGACAAGAGAAAGTTGCTGAACTAGACCATTGGATTCGCACAACTAAAACAAGTGCACGAATTCTACAGACTCAATATGGCAAGGTTCCACTGCCTCTGATTTTGGATGTTGGCTACTTCCAGCCAGAAACCTATGAGAACGAGCATACCGAGAGCCACGATCATGAACACCATCACCACCATTCCGATCACTTAGCAAATGACGGCTTTGTTTCAATGTCGTATCAAAGCGATCGACCTTTTTCGGTTCAGAAGTTTCAGAACTTTCTGGATGAATTACCGATCGAGATTTTCCGAGCAAAAGGACTGCTCTGGTTTAAAGAAAGCTACCTGAAACACATCTTTCAACTGAGCGGAAAACGGTACGACATTCAAACCGAAGAATGGCAAAAGCCACCCTCAAATCAGCTTGTGCTAATTGGTCGAAATTTAGATACTGAGCAACTGCGACAACAGCTTGATCAATGCTTAGAGCCAATTCATCTAAGCTAGTTGCTCAGTAATTTCAGCTTTCATGCTCCTGATTAGAGGTGAAAACCGCCAGTTCTGAACTGGCGCATTGTCCGCTGTCTACCCTTCTAAAAATAGCAACATGACCCCACAATCTTCGTCTGATCTTGTCCTGCCTGATTCAGTTGAAACGTTTGCTGCGCTTAAGACTCAATCAAAGCCACCCGTTTCCGATGCCGAAATGATGCAAGCCGTCAGAACCTTGCTGCTGGGATTGGGAGAAGATCCCGATCGAGAAGGCTTACGTGATACGCCGAAACGAGTTGTGAAAGCTTTGAAGTTCTTGACCCAAGGCTACAATCAATCGCTAGATGAATTGCTCAATGGTGCAGTCTTTCACGAGAATGCCAATGAGATGGTTTTAGTTCGTGACATCGATTTGTTTAGCTCCTGCGAACATCATATCTTGCCGATTCTCGGACGCGCTCATGTTGCTTACATTCCCAATGGCAAAGTGATCGGACTGTCAAAAATCGCGCGAATTTGTGAGATGTATGCTCGGCGCTTACAAGTTCAAGAGCGATTAACAACCCAGATTGCGGATGCGTTGCAAGGCTTACTCAAGCCACAAGGCGTTGCAGTCGTCGTGGAAGCATCACATATGTGTATGGTCATGCGAGGGGTACAGAAGCCTGGATCATGGACGGTTACCAGCGCAATGAAAGGTGTGTTTGCGGATGATGCGAAGACGCGGCAGGAATTTATGGATCTGATCCGCCATAGTCCAAAGTTTAACTAATTGCTTTGTAGAGCAATCCATGTTCAAGTCCGGTTGGATTGCTCTTTCTTCATCATTTGAGTGTACCTGCAATGCCTGAAGAACTGTCCATTCCAGAAACTCGACTACCTGTAACCATCATTACGGGATTTTTGGGGAGCGGAAAGACAACGCTGCTCAATCAAATCCTGAAGAACTATCATGATGTCAAAGTTGCGGTTTTAGTAAACGAGTTTGGGAGTATTAACATTGATAGTCAGTTACTCATCTCGATCGACGAAGACATGACCGAGCTTTCAAATGGCTGTATCTGCTGTACGATTAATGGCAATTTAGTAGATGCAGTTTATTCAATTTTAGAACGACGCGATCGTATTGACTATCTCATTGTCGAGACGACAGGACTCGCTGATCCGTTACCGATCGCACTCACTTTCTTAGGAACAGAACTCCGCGACTTTACTCGCATTGATTCGATCTTGACGCTGGTTGATGCCGCAACCTGGATCTATCGCCTGAGTCATGCTAGGGAGTGAAATCCTTTATCCTGCGATCTATGCAACCGCTTCTGACTCAACGACTGAACATTCCAGGCATAGCAGTCGAAGACTACTCCGAGACAGATGAGGCGCTGATTCTGGAGGTGAAAGCACAGGATACGAGTGCCATCTGTTCGGGCTGTGGGCAAAAGAGTTTGCAGTTGCATCAAAATCACCGACATCGGGTACGAGACCTGAGTATCAGTCAACATCGGGTGTATCTGAATCTGAATCGACGACAGTTCAAATGCCAAACGTGTCGAAAGCCCTTCAGTGAGGCGTTTGAGTTTGTGGGCAAGCGGCGGGAGTATACCGACCGCTTTGCAGAAATGATCGTGCAGCAAGTGCGACATAGCGCCATGCACAAGGTTGGGGTGTGCCCACGAGATACGCAACCAGTGCATTAAGAGGACTCAGAACGCTTGTCAGATAGACGGTTGAGTAAATCAATCAACCTGGGCGACACGCCAAAAATCTCAACAGATATCTGTCGTGTATTGGATCGG
>NZ_JBNXVP010000052.1:0-41878 GCF_050565645.1 Leptolyngbya sp. AN10 | reverse complement strand
TTTTCGCATCTTATCGGAGCGCTACCGTAACCGTCGCAGGCGATTTGGGCTACGGTTCAACTTGATCGCAGGCTTGCTGAACTATGAGCTTGCTCATCCAATTTGATTCGTGCAGGAGGTCTATTGATCGATGACTGAGATATCCAAGCGTCGAACCCGACACCATGCACTGAGGGCTGGATGTGTTCTGAGTGTAGTACTTCTATTAGCTCCAGTTGCAGTTTGCGCTCCGCGCAACTCCGTAGGAACCGCAAAATATCGTCCCCCCAAAACGCCTTCTGCACCCAGAGACACAGGGACAAATACCACTCGTGGAGGCAGTTGTAGTAGTGAGTCCATTGGATTGACTCCGCTCGCTCCCCTGAGCCATGTAGGGCGAACGATTTCTCTACGCCCCACATTTATCTGGTTTGTGCCCGATCGACAACCTTATCTGCTGCAATTTCGACTGTTCCGCAACAACGGACAACTGTTATACCGAACTCAGATGCGGAGTCAATCTGGACTCATGCAGTTTTCTCTACCGAAAGAGCAGCCTGAGTTAGAGGTTGGACAATCTTACGTTTGGCAAGTCGCATTGATTTGCGATCCGAACACACCATCGCTCAATGTGGTCGCAACGGCAAAAGTTGAGATCGTTCAACTAACAGCAGCATTGCGATCGCAACTGGAGACTGTTCAGAATCCACAACAGCGCAGTGAGCGATATGCAGAGTCGGGGCTGTGGTATGACGCGATCGCAGAAGCCCGAAAAAGTTCTCGACCTGCGGTACTGAATTTGCTGAATTCTCTTGCTAGTTCGGAAGCTCGATCGCAAAAAAGCTGGAGCGATCGCCTCAAGCAGATCGAAGCAGCTATTACGGTCTCCGCGAATTAGCGCTAACGAGGCTACCAATTTTTCCCACTCCACACTTTAAAGGTGAAAAAATTGCAAAAGGGAAAAAATTGCGATCGCTGCTCACAGACGAATCGATTCCCAGGGGTCAATCTGCATCGCTTAAACAACTAAGAACAATAACAATAGTTACAGCGTCTTATCTTCATCAGAGAAATCCATGCCCCCCACTCAGATTGCTGCTCGTTTCCTACTCTTGATCGCTCTGCTCAGTAGTTTTCCCGCTGCGCTGTCGATGCCTCCGCGTGTTCTCGCTCAAACAACGATCAGTGATTCTAGAAAGACACAAGCAGATCAGTTACGCAAACAAGGCAATCAACTTTTCGCTGTTTCCCGATTCAACGAAGCACTCAATGTGTATCAGCAGGCGTTGAAACTGTATCAGCAGATTGAAGATCGAAGAGGCGAAGGCGCGTCACTCAGCGGCATCGGAGCGGTCTACTTGAGCCTTGGACAGTACCCGAAAGCATTGGTCTCTTATCAGCAGGCATTGAAGGTTCAGCAAACGATGCGCGATCGCAGAGGCGAAAGCCTAACGCTCATCGGTATGGGAACGCTCTACTGGAGTCTTGGGCAGTATTCAAAGGCATTAGGCTCTTATCAGCAGGCATTGAAGATTCAGCAAACGGTGCAAGATCGAAGAGGTGAAGGAGGAGCGCTGACTGGCATAGGAACGCTCTACTGGCAACTTGGACAGTACCCAAAGGCATTAGATTTCCTTCAGCAAGCATTGCAGATTCAGCGAACTGTGCAGGATCGACCAAGCGAAGGCACGACACTCAGCAGCATCGGATTAGTCTACTTGAGTCTTGGACAGGACTCGAAAGCATTAGATTTCCTTCAGCAAGCATTGCAGGTTCAGCGAACGATGCAGGATCGCAGAGGCGAAGGTGCAACGCTCAGCAACATCGCAGCAGTCTATCAAGGACTTGGACAGGACTCGAAAGCATTAGATTTCCGTCAGCAAGCACTGCAAATTCACCGAACTGTGCGGGATCGACTAAGCGAAGGCGCAACACTCAGCGGTATCGGAAGGGGCTACAGTAACATTGGACAGTACCCGAAGGCATTGGATTTCTATCAGCAGGCGTTGCAGATTCAGCGAACTGTGCGGGATCGATCAGGCGAAGGAAAAACGCTTAGCATTATGGGAGCGCTCTTAATTAAATTGAAACAGTATCGTGCCGCAGAACAGTCTCTCTACCAAGCGATCGCTGCTTATGAACAGCTTCGACCTGGACTCCAAGATCCCGACAAAATTAGTCTGAACGAAACTCAAAGAAATCCCTACGACTGGCTGCAAATTGCGCTCGTTGCTCAAAACAAAACGACGGCTGCGCTTGAAGTTGCAGAGCGCGGACGGACTCGTGCTCTCGTCGAATTACTCGCAACTCGACTAGCAGGCAATCCTAATGAGGTTCAAACAATTCAACGTCTAAGTCAACCTCCCACTATTGCCCAAATTCAGCGGGTTGCTAAACAACAGAACGCCACGCTAGTAGAGTATTCAGTGCTTGGGAAAGAGTTATACATTTGGCTTGTTCGTCCCACCGGACAGATTCAGTTCCGCAAAACGCCATACCAATTCTCAAGGGTAGAACTGCAAGAGTTAGTGTCTGTCACTCGTGGCGAACTCCAGCGTGGTGCTCGTCGCTCTAGCACTCCTCTCCCCCAAACGAACAACGATCGATTGAACCGATTTGGCAGCTATCAACTCCGAAAGTTGCACCAATTGTTAATTGAACCGATCGCAGATTTACTCCCCAAAAATCCCAACGATCGCGTCATCTTCATCCCCCAAAACGAACTCTTTTTAGTCCCCTTCCCTGCTCTCATGGATGCCAAAGGGAACTATCTGATCGAGCAGCACACTCTCCTCAGTGCCCCCTCGATTCAAGTCTTGAGCCTCACCCAGCAAAACCAACAACGCCTCAATTCCCGCCGCGATCGCACTGCCTTAGTTGTCGGCAATCCCACCTTACCGAAGCTATCCGAAGTCAATCTCAGTCCTTTACCCGCAGCCGAACAAGAAGCCCGAACGATCGCCCAGTTGTTCAGAACCACACCCATGATTGGGTCTGCTGCTACCGAAGCCGCAGTGGTCAAACAGATGCCACAAGCCCGATTCATTCATCTAGCAACGCATGGTTTACTGACGCGCAACAACGGCGAAGCACCTGGCGCGATCGTCCTTGCTCCGAATCGCCCCAATCAGGTCGATGATGGCTTACTCACCCCGACTGAAATTCTTGGGATGAATCTGACCGCAGAACTCGTCGTCTTAAGTGCTTGTGATACGGCTCAAGGAGATGTCACGAGCGATGGCATCGTTGGCTTATCGCGATCGCTGGTTGCAGCAGGAGTACCGAGTGTAGTGGTGAGCTTATGGAGCATTAGCGATGTGTCTACCTCAGTGTTGATGAGCGAGTTTTATCGCAATTTGCAGAACACTCAACGAAACGATCGTGCTAGGGCACTCCGACAAGCAATGCTAACGACGATGAAGCATCCAGACTTTGCTTCTCCTTACTATTGGGCAGCTTTTACGCTGATTGGCGAAGCGGACTAAACCGCGAACTTCAACTTTCTAGGAGGATATCAATATGCTTAAAACACTTGGAATCGTTGTACCTGTTGTCGTTGCTGGAGTAGGACTCGGCAAAGTGATCAAGGAACCGCTCAACAATCTCATGGGAACGACTGTTGATGCACCCTCGCCTCGATCGACTCCCTCACTTCCCCCTGTCGCTGTGCCGCCGACTGGTGTTCTTGAAAACTACGCCACTAGCACAGCAAGTAACACGAAAGAAACTGCTTCCTCCATAGATGCAGGTTCAGGAAAACTGAGAATCTATTCTGCTCCTTCCAAAGCGCCAGATGGATCTGGATTTCACAAAGAATGCCCTGAAACAGAGAATAGCGCGCTGCTTAAAAAGCAGCATTACTTTGTCAGAGTCGTAGAGTGGAACTCAAATCAGATGGTGCTGACCGCATTTATCCGAGCGGGTGAAAAAGTAGACCTGAAGCTTCCATCTGACAGCTATAAGATTCGATATGCTACGGGAATTGAATGGTATGGAGAAAAACATTTATTTGGGGAAGAAACTCGCTACACTCAGCTCATGGAGAAAGACTCATCGGAACAACCGCTCAAGGTCAAGCTTTCACAACAGAATTGGGACATTGCCTTGTTTCCCTGCGGCGCAGAAGGCAATATGACTCAGGAGCCGATCGACCCAGATCAGTTCTAAAAGAACACGGTTGCTATTGAGTCCTGTTGCACCTTCCGGCAATTCAGCTTGCGCTCATCGACCAATCGAGTCTGTATGTAAAGCGAATAGTTTTTGAGCACCACTTACCTACGATCGGAGAAGAACTGAACAATATTGTCGGAAAGTAATCATGATAATAGAAAAGCAATTTTGCAAAAACCCGATTAGAAGCTTGGTATCTGTAGTTTCAGCAGTTTCTCTTGCATGATGTTTGTAAAGGAGAGTAATCGATGAAATCACTATCTATGCTTGTGACCGCCCTAAATACGTTAGCGGTTTCTCTAGGATTGACCTACTCGGCGCTTGCCCTTGATCCAGAAGTTCTCTATCAACGATCGAGTCCTGCGGTCGTCTCGATCGAGGTTCCAAAGGTCGGTAGTGGAAGCGGATTTATTGCCAATGCTCAAGGGATGATTTTGACAAACAGTCATGTGGTTGGAACGAGCCGACAAGTCATTGTTCGGTTAGCAGATGGATCGACTTACCCAGGAGTGGTTGTGTCTCGCAATCCTCAGGTAGACTTAGCACTCATCCAAATCCGTTCCAAGCGGCGGCTTCCAAGTTTGAGATTTCAACCCGTCCCGCCTAAAGTTGGGCAGAGAGCTTTTGCGATCGGTAATCCGAGAGGCTTAACGCGAACCCTCAGTGATGGAATCGTCAGCCGCATCGATCAATCGGGTCAGATTCAATTCACTGCAACCTCTAGCTTCGGAGGATCTGGCGGACCTTTGCTTGATGATGAGGGCAATGTCATTGGCGTTGTGCGAGGAGGATACCCTGGAACAAATCTCAATTTTGCGATCCCGATCGCGGCTGTCAATCGTCTTCCAGGACGACGAAGCACTGTTGCTCAACAGCGTCAACAGGTTCAAAACTATTTCCTGGCAAGCAATCTTCAAATTCGACAGGGTAACTATCAAAAAGCATTGGCAATTTTGAACGAAGCAATTCGGCGCTATCCAAACGATGAAGGTTTGTACTCCAATCGAGGTGCAGTGAAAAGTATGATGAGAGATTATCAAGGTGCACTGAATGACTATGTGCGGTCAATTCAGCTTAGACCAACCTCGCTCACGTACTCGAATCAAGCTAGAATCTATGCTGTGCTAAAACAACCTCAACAGGCACTGAAAGCGCTAACTGAGGCGATTAGGATCAATCGAGAATGGGGTGAGGGCAATCTTGGTGAGGGATTTTACGATCGTGGTCGAGTTTACAGTCAACTCGGTAATTCCAAGGCTGCGATCGCGGACTTTAAACAGGCGGCAAGGTTCTTCTCTCGAATGAGCAACGTAGAACGATACCGAGCCGCAGTCGATCAAATTACGCTGCTCAACGCTGAATAGTTCTAATTTTGATAGCTTCACGAAGATTGAGAAGTTTCTTGTCTAGGCGACGGTAAGTTTTACGAATCCTGTTGAGCCATGAATGAGGTACTCGCAATCGTAACGGAGCAACGATCGGAAGATACAACCAGTAGTAAGCACGTTTGAAGTGATCCCACTTCGCACAATAATCAGGGTGCAGAAAGTCCGAAACATCGACAACTAATCCCTGTCCCTCTGCCATCATCACATTGCGGGCATGAACATCATGGGGAAATAATCCTTGGCTTTGAGCATAGATCAGTGCCCGATCGATATCTCGAATCACAGAAGGCGGAATTCGTTTGCCATAGTGCAGACAATCATAGAGTGTCATCCCATACAGTCGTTTCAGCACTAACAGATTCTCATGAGCATAGAAACATTCTGAAAACGCTGGATGCGAACCTAAGCGACGGTACACTTCCTGTTCTTCGTCAAATCCAGGGCGATTTGAGGCATAAATCTTGACGACTTGCTCTGGAAAATCAGGGTGAGTGAACACTGCCGCATAGTTCCCTGTGCCCAATACTTGCCAAGGAGAAGGAACATGAGTAACTTCCACGGGATCGTGAGGATCGACGCTATGAATTTCAACAGAAGGCAGGAGCGCTTGATAGATCTGTTCGAGCAGTAAATCGATCGAATGATCCCAGGTTCGCTGCCAAACGAATTGACGGTCTGAGGAATGCGTCATAGACGGACATGCTGAAGTCGCTAAGTACTACAACTCAGCATTCCATGTTTCCGGGTTTTCAGAACAATAATGCTTTGGCGGTAAACCCTACTCGTCGCGTCCGTGGACTTGAGCAGGCGGACTGGTTGCTTCGATCGCGCTAAACGATTCCAAAATTTTGTAAGTATGCGATGCTCCTTTCGGCACGACCCAAGAATCGCCTGACTCAAGCAGAATCATTTGTCCCTCAAGATGCAATTCTGCTTTACCGCTCAGCACATATCCAACTGTTTCATACTCGCGCTGAGTGGGTGGTTTCGCATCCCCTGGCGACTCATTCTCCCAAAGGCGCATCGAAACGGTCTTTCCAGAGGCGAGATACTTTTGTCCCATCTCTCCGATCGGTGAAGATCCAGAATCGACTTTTTGAACAGTGGTGTCGGACATGTGCGGTTTCCTCATTCGCGGCGGCAATGTTTTCAAGTTAGTTCTGGCTAGGAGAAAGTCCCTCTGACTGTAGGCGGATTGTGAAAGGTGCGATCGACGAATCTTTCTGTCGATCGAAGCAATAAAGAGAAGTGTTTGATAGAACCAGGAAGTCTCGCCTTTCAGTCATATCACTATGGTAAAGATCGGTTATCACGCTTCCCACGAGCAATTCAAACCCAGTGAACTACTCCGATACGTACAATTCGCAGAACAAGCAGGATTCAATGCCGCTTTATCTTCGGATCATTTTCATCCTTGGGGCGAGATGCAAGGACAAAGTGGATTTGCTTGGTCTTGGTTAGGAGCAGCCATGCAAGCGACTCCAACGCTGAATTATCGAATTGTGAATGCACCTGGACAGCGATATCACCCGACAATCATTGCTCAAGCTGCTGCGACTCTTGCCGAAATGTTTCCCAGTCGATTCTGGATCACAGTTGGGAGCGGACAGAATTTGAACGAACATATCACGGGCGAGAAGTGGTTGGCGAAACGCGATCGTAATTCTCGCCTGAAAGAGTGTGTAGAAATCATGCGGGCACTTTGGGCGGGTGAAACTGTGACTCACAGAGGATTTGTCACGGTTGAAGATGCGAAACTCTACAGTCGTCCTGAAGTGCAACCTTTGATCATTGGAGCGGCAGTCACCGCAGAAACAGCCGAATGGCTTGGGAGTTGGGCGGATGGGTTGATTACGACTTCGCGACCTCCAGAAGAACTTAAGAAAGTTGTGGATGCGTTTCGACGGGGTGGCGGTGACGGAAAACCGATGCTGTTGAAAGTGCAATTGGGATACGATCGAGATTCGGAGACTGCACTGCAAAAAGCGCATGAACAATGGCGAAATAACATTTTCAAAAATTCGGTGATGACTGAGTTAAGAATGCCTCAGCAATTTGATTCAGTGGGGGAAACTGTCACTCCTGAGGCTCTTACTGAGTCGGTTCGCGTTTCATCTGAGCCAGAGCAACATCTTGAATGGTTGCAGCAAGATATTGAGCTTGGATTTGATGAATTGCTGCTGCATAATGTTACTCGCGACCAAGAGCAATTTATTGAAGTATTTGGAGAGAAAGTCTTGCCTGCGCTGATGTCGAATTAAGATTTTCAGGAACCTCGATCTCTTTAGCTGTGGTGCATTAGATGTTTCCTAAGTTTCTTCCTGCTTCAGTCAATCAGATCGAAGATAGGAACGCGATCGCACTTCTCCAAAAAATTGAACGGCAAATCATTGATCAAGTCGCAACGGCTTATGTTCATTCGGCACGATCGAATACAACTCCGATCGTGCTAATCCCCGGATTCGATAGCTCAGTGTTAGAGTTCAGACGATTGTTTCCCCATCTCGCCGCTCAGAATGAGACTTGGACGATCGATCCGTTAGGGTTTGGATTTACCGAAACAATTTCAACCGTTGAACCCCGATCAATTCGGCAACATCTTCTAAAAGTCATTCAAACCTTGATTGCTCAACCTATCGTGTTAATCGGTGCATCATTGGGAGGTGCAATCTCGATCGATTTTGCGCTGCATCATCCAGAATGGGTGCGATCGCTGGTCTTGATCGATAGTGTGGGATTCTCTGGAAGTTTTCCCGTCGGTCAATGGCTTCCAGAATCATTGTTAGCATTAGGAGCCGATTGGCTGCATTTTCGGAAACAAGCGGCTCTGAGTGCAGCACCTTGGATTAATCGATCGCTCATTGACACGATTCGCTGTTCGTTACTTCATCAAGAAATGGCGGGATGGAAAAACGCGATCGTTTCTTTTTCTCAAAGCGGCGGATATGAAGAGTTATCGATCGACCAAATTCAACAACCGACTTTAATTATTTGGGGAAAGCGGGATGATATTTTGGGCATAAAAGACGCGACTCGATTTCAAAGCGCGATCGCTGGAAGTGAACTAATTTGGGCTGAAAATTCCGGTCACGTCCCGCATTTTGACGAACCGGAATTTGTAGCAGCGCAGATTTTGAAATTCATCCATTCAAAATAATTTCCGCCGCTTCTGCAAGATTCGCTACTCGAAAATGCGGCTCTCGTGTGTCATTCAAAATCCATTCCGTCTCATTGCCGTTTTCAATCAGAATCGATCGACATCCTGCCGTTCTCCCCGCTTCCACATCATTCAAAATATCGCCAATCATCCACGATCGAGCTAAATCAATCTCATGCTCTTTCGCCGCTTTCAGCAACATTCCTGCTTTCGGCTTCCGGCACTCACACTCGATCCGATATTCAGCAAGTTTCCCCTGCGGATGATGGGGACAGTGGTAAAAACCATCCAATCGAATCGGACTGAGCAATTCTTGTAAGCGCTGCTCGACCCCAATCAGAGCCGATTCAGGAAAATAGCCGCGAGCCACTCCGGACTGATTTGATACGACGATGAGTTTAAAACCACGATCGCGTAATTTCCCCAACGCCACCTCAGCAAAATCGGAAAGCGTAATCTTGCTCGGCTCCACATTGTAGGGAATATCAGGGATTAGCGTCCCATCTTTATCGAGAAACACAGCCGGAACCATGAACAAACTCCAAAAAAATTCTGCGAAAGTTACCGATTTGCCCGTGAAGTTTTTAAACTATAAGGAAGCTGCCCGATTTGCATATCTGACGTGGCTCCGAACCCTACTTTAAAGGGAAAATGAGCCAAACCTACTGCAAACTCAGCGGTGTGGGCTAACGTATAAAGCAACGGCAACTGAACCTCTAAGAAACGCCAGAAGGAAAGAACTATGGGATTATTTGACCGCATCAGCCGCGTTGTCCGCTCCAACGTGAATGACATGGTAAGCAAGGCAGAAGATCCAGAAAAGATTCTGGAACAAGCTGTCATCGATATGCAGGAAGATTTGGTGCAGCTTCGTCAAGCCGTGGCGCAAGCGATCGCGTCTCAAAAACGCACCCAACAGCAGTACAATCAAGCACAAACTGAATCGAATAACTGGCAGCAACGGGCACAATTGGCACTGACGAAGGGCGACGAAACTCTGGCACGTGAAGCGCTGACCCGCAAGAAAACCCACACCGAGACGGCAACCGCGCTCAAAACGCAACTGGATACCCAATCCAGCCAGGTAGACACGCTCAAGCGCAGCCTCATCGCTCTTGAGGGTAAGATCTCGGAAGCCAAGACCAAGAAGGATATGCTCAAAGCACGTGCGAGTGCAGCGAAGGCACAAGAGCAACTTCAAGGGATGGTGAACAATATGGGAACCAGTACTGCGATGGCAGCCTTCGAGCGGATGGAGGATAAAGTCTTACAGCTTGAAGCGCGATCGCAAGCCGCAGCAGAATTGGCAGGAGCCGATCTCGAAGCGCAGTTTCGATCATTAGAGTCGGGCGATGTGGATCTGGAACTCGAAGCGATGAAGCAGCAAATGTTGGCAGGTTCGGCGCAACCGCAACAGACCTTACCGGGAACGGCAGCACCGCAATCGCAGACGACGCAGGCTCCGAAAGATGCCGCGATCGATTCGGAACTCGAAGATCTCAAGAAGCAGTTGGATAATCTGTAGGTCGGATGATAAAAAGCGCGATCGTGCTTCTTGATGAGAGAGTGCGATCGCGCTTTTTTGTGAATCGTTTAGATCGAGGCAGATTCGATAATCTTGATAGTGACGTTTCCGCCTTCGACTGCTCGAATAAACAAATCGTAACCGTACAGAAGACTCATCCCAACGAGCGGATCAGTCTCCGCTTCATTTACGGGGATGTTTCGATATTGCCCATCCCAAATGATGGTTGCGACATAAACCTCAAACGTGACTTCACTGCCATCGCCCAATGTTCCACGATCGATACCCGTCCAAGGCAAATCCAGAGCAACAATGATTTCACGCGGTAAGCTTAAAAAACCTGTATACCCTGTATCAATCACAGCATTAATCAATTGGGTTTGACGGTTTGCGTTGCGGATGACCAGCGAAATTGTTGCTTCACAGCTTAAATTGACGACACCTTGCATCATACGGACTTTCTCAAACTCCGCGCACCAAAACGATGCACAGCACGATGACCAATGCGAACGATCCAAGGTTGGGCATCAGGAATCCGCTCGAATAAGCGATCGGTAGCGGTCAAAATTTCGTCTGCAACCTCAAACGCTCCGGTTTCAATGTCGATTGCAACAATTTTGCCGTGATTGCCTTCCTCAACTTGAGGGCGTACTTGAGTTTCATAGATCTCGTCGCCTCGTCGAGCAAATTCTTCTTTCGGATAGCGAGGTTGTCGAGCAGTCATAGGCTTGATTCCGTTTACAGTGCTTGCCTCTCATTTTACTTCGGGCAATTGCTCAACCTCTAATTCCGTAAAAGCGAGATCGCATTTCTCGATAAGGAATAACGCGATCGCGCTTTTTGGGTTCCAATTCTTAGGCGGAGGCAGACTCAACCGGAGTCGATCGCTGGGGTCGTTTACGGGCTGATTTTTTGACGTAGCCGACCGCTTCCGCTTCATTGCTGTCGTCGCCATATTGAGCCAGTACCGATTTTTTCATGCTCAGAACAGCGTTATGAAAATCCCATTCGGCTTGTTGAGCCGTATCAAGTAGAGCGCGGTATTGCGCTTTGGCTTGGATTTCCGCTTCTTGTGCGATTCGCATTTTTTCTTCGAGTTCGCACATGAATGAAATTCTGGCTTCGGGACGAAACGCGACGTAATTCTCGAAGCCTTTTGCGCCTCGAAGTGCTTTGATGTCGTCTTGAAGGACGGCTTCTCGTAGTCGTTTAGTCGTATCTACAGAGGGCATTAGTTTGCTCCTTAAGTTTTGTCTCTTCAATATTCCCGGTAGAAGCCAAACAGGGACAGCGATCGCGATTCTTAACTGCGGAATCGAGAAATCAAGTCGGGAACTGAGAAATCAAAGCGGGAATAGAAGAATCTGGTTGGGAATGCAGGAATCTTGGTGGGAATCGAATTACGGAAGAACGATCGCGAAAACGGAACTAGACAACTGCTCAACATCCTACTAAGCTGCCTAGCTCCGGTTGATTTTCGGAAACTGTTGCCAGCATCGCAGGACGACGACTGGACTCCTCATGCACACCTTGTCAATCTCTCACTGACAAGTTCTGGCGATTAGAAGTACTGGGGCAAGAAAGAGCGAGGCGAAACCCAATCCAGTAGTCAGAATAGCCGCGCCTGAACACGTTGCGAAACGCAGAACGACAGAGCCACGGATAGTTGAACCAGGAGCCGCCACGCAGTACTCTTGCAGCATTTTCTTGATCGCTCTCGGTTTCCCATATGCGACCATCAGCAGGCGCGTTTTCGTAGCTCTCATGCCAAGAGTCTGCACACCATTCCCAGACATTTCCGTGCATCTGATACAAACCAAACGCATTCAGTGAGAAACTCTCTACGTCGATCGTCTGCCCCCGGTAAGTTCCTTTCGCAGCATTCGCATAAGTTTGATTGCCGTCATAATTCACCAATTCAGGCGTAATCGTTTCCCCGAAATGAAAAGGTGTCTTTGTTCCAGCCCGACAAGCATATTCCCATTCCGCTTCGCTGGGTAAGCGATATTGATTTCCAGTTTTACGAGACAAGCGATCGCAACACTCGATCGCATCATCCCAAGTCACACACTCAACAGGTCGATTTACCCCTTTGAAATTAGAAGGATCTGGTTTGAGATCACGATTAATTTTTGGCAGAGTCGAGATCGCCGTCCATTGCGCCTGAGTGACGGCAAACTTGCCCATGTAAAACGGCTCGATCGTCACTTGATGCCGAGGTTTTTCGTTATCTCTTGCTTCTAATTCTCCCTCTGCGGCTCCCATCCAAAACGTTCCACCTGGAATCGAAACCATATTGAGAAAAACGCCTTTTGCCAGTTCTTCTCTGAGATAGCTTGCTTGATCTGGACGACGATCGATTTCTTTTCCTCGATCGTTCACCGTAATAATTTCAAAGCTGAAGGTTGGCAACGATGGCTGTGATGGAACAACGATCGCTGGTTCTGGAGGTGCGATCGCAGATAAAACGCTTTTGACGATCGCCGCTGCATCCTCGTTGCTGAGTTTTAAGGTTTGCTGTAATCGATCGAGTCGCGCCTGAATTTCAGGTGTCACAGCTTGAATTTTCAGATCAATCACAGCTTTGCGGAAAATCTTGAACGGACGAGCAATTTCATTTTCGATTTGCGTTGCTCGATCGACTGGAAGTTCCAAACTTTCCTGTAATCCATTGAGAATGACTCGGCTAATATCCGAAATTTCCCCGCCATCCTGCTTTAGACAAAACAAGACTTCATCACGATACTGCTCCTCCCCCTTCCCCGATTGCTTAATCTCGGTCGTAATCGCTTCTGTTTCTCGAATACTTTGAGCATCAAGGCTTTCGGCTTCCGCTGGTGCGGTTTCTGGCGTTGTCGTCTCTGCGCGTTGGTTTAATAAAGCAGTGACAGCCCCACGAATTCCACGCACCACATCCAAAAAAGCTTCGTCTCGATCGCTCCAAGTGACGATCGGTTTCGCATTCTTCGGTAACGCCTGTAATGCCGCAAAGGGTTCATCATGCCAATCCGCATGGCGCAAAATCACCGGAATCACACAAGCTTTCCCCGTGTTATGACGCTCCATTGCTTGATTGAGTTCTGTGACTGAACAATAGTCAGAATTGAGAAAATCTGGACTAATCAGCAGCAGAATGATATCCGCCAAATTGAGATTGTCATCAATATCTTGCGCCCATTTTGCGCCCGCGACAATTCTGCGATCGTGCCAAGACTCAATCACCTTTTTGCGCTGCAACGTCGCCAAATGAGCCGCTAACTGATCACGCAGTTCCTCATCTCGATGCGAGTACGAGAAAAATAACTTTATCGATCGTGACATTCAAACGATTTTTTGGTGGGGGAATTGACTGTATTGTAATCGTCCTTCTGTTTAAACTGTTACGCGACCTTATCCCAACTCAATGCTCGGATTGAATCGGATGGTCTCTACAAGAATCGTTACAATTAGAGAAAGCGTATCGGAATTGGAACAAGATTTTTCATGGCAGACCAGTTAATTCGAGCCACTGCCGCTGAGGGTGGAATCCGGGCAGTCGGAGTGATCACGACCCGTCTCACTGAAGAAGCAAGACAGCGCCACAAATTATCCTATGTTGCGACCGCTGCACTTGGTAGAACGATGTCCGCTGGACTCTTGCTGGCATCCAGTATGAAGCGATCGGAATCTCGCGTGAATATCCGCATCCGAGGCAATGGACCAATGGGCGGATTAATGGTTGATGCAGGCACAGATGGAACGGTGCGCGGATATGTAGATAATCCTGATGTCGAATTGCCCCCGAATGCGAAAGGAAAGCTCGATGTTGGAGGTGCGATCGGAACCGATGGATATGTTTACGTCGTTCGCGATGTTGGCTACGGATACCCGTATAGCTCCACTGTAGAACTCGTTTCAGGCGAAATTGGGGACGATATCACAAACTATTTGGTGACTTCAGAACAAACGCCCTCTGCCTTATTCTTAGGTGTATTTGTTGATCCGAATGGAGTACAAGCATCAGGCGGTCTCTTGATTCAAATTCTGCCGAAAGCTGCGAGTGATCCAGCATTGGTTGAACTTCTAGAGTCTCGGTTATCAACGCTTCAAGGATTTACGCCCTTGCTCCAAGCGGGTAAAACATTGCCGAGCATTTTCGAGGAATTACTCGGAGATTTGGGATTAGAAATCTTTCCGTCTCAGATCGTGCGCTTCCACTGTGGATGTTCATTCGATCGAGTTCTTGGTGCGCTCAAACTTCTAGGAGAAGCCGAACTGCAAGACATGATCGAAACCGACAAAGGCGCAGAAGCAACTTGCCACTTCTGTGGAGAGGTCTATAAAGCAAACATCGACCAACTCGAACAGTTGATCGATGAATTAAAAGAAGCACAATAATTGGCTTTACTGTAATTGGCTTTACTGTGGGCGGCTCGAAACGGGTTGCCCAGTCTGTTCAGCGTACATCGCTCGAAGCACCAAAGCCGGATCGACCCACTGACTGGAATATTTCAATCCCCAGTGCAAGTGTGGACCCGTAGTTCGTCCGGTCATTCCAACGCGACCAATTCGATCGCCTGCCCCGATCGTTTGACCTTCGTAAATTTTGACATCGCCCGATCGAATAAACTTCCCTTGACCGTCGCGACCCGCTGATCCCTGCATGTGGCAATAGACATGCTCCCAGTCACCCGATTGAATCACGACCGAGGTTCCGCAAGCGCTACCGTCGGACACTTCAACCACTCTTCCCGCCCACCAGTTGCGGATATAGCTCCCTTCTGGGGCTGCCAAGTCCAACCCGCGATGAAACTCTCTCGTATATCCCCCATCTGGTGATGTCCGATAGCCAAACGGAGAAGTATAGCCCTGGAAGTTCTCCACTGGGAAGGATGCCCCCCGCCAAGCGCTTCCGGTAGCCTGTAAATTAGCTTCGATCGCGAGTAATCCGTGCTGTCCCCAAGAAAGCGCGATCGCACCCAGTATCCCAAGCGCCATCACGACCAAAAATCGCTTCAGGGTAAAGCGCGATCGAATCACGAATGACCTCCATAATTGCCGCATTCAGTTCTCCTTGTGTGTGAAGAGTGTTGGCAGACGCAAACCTACTAAACTCACACCGAACTCTGGGAGCGACACTCAGAGCGCAGTGCGGTTAGTCACTGGTATTTAATCACAAAATTTCTTTATAGACTTCGTGATTTCCTGCAAAACTACTTGAAATCTTTCCGTTATATTACGGTTGCCTCACGAAAACTTTATATTTCGCCAGGTAAGTTACGCAGTCGTAAAACAGCTTAAACCGTTCTACGGGGCTGGAATTCTGTAGCTTCATGGACTTGTACGGAGTTCTATCTAGAGCAAATTTGTAAAAGTTTTGTAAGTCTTTCTGAATTCTTACGGACTTAGAGAAATCCTAGCCCAATTGTTTGCATTTGAACTGTTCGTGTGTTATCTTTATTCTCATAAGGTACGAATCCAAACAATCACATCCCAAGGAGGTTTTTATGTTGACTCTTCGTAAAGCGAACGATCGTGGACATGCAGATCACGGATGGCTGAACTCGTATCACACTTTTTCTTTTGCAAGCTATTATGATCCGGCGCACATGGGATTCCGCAAACTGCGCGTGATTAATGAAGATCGGGTTGCTGGCGGCGGCGGATTTGCGCCCCATTCGCACCGAGACATGGAAATCATTTCTTATGTCCTGGAAGGAGGATTAGAACACCAAGACAGCATGGGCAATCAATCCGTCATTCGTCCCGGTGAAGTTCAGCGCATGACCGCAGGAACCGGAGTCACCCACAGCGAATACAACGCTTCCAAAACCGATACGGCTCACTTTCTGCAAATCTGGGTGCTGCCAGAGCGATCGAACTTAACGCCTGGATATGAGCAGAAGTTCTACACCCCAGAAGAGAAGCAAGGAAAACTCCGTTTAATCGCCTCGCAAGATGGACGGGACGGCTCTGTGACAGTGCATCAAGATCTGAGTCTGTATGCAACGGTGTTAGGCAACGGTGAAAAGGTCACGCATGACATTGCTCCGCAGCGTCACCTGTGGGTACAAATTGCGCGAGGAAGCGCGATCGTAAACGGTGAAGTTTTGAGTGCTGGAGATGCTGCCGCGATCGAGGCAGAACCCGCCTTAGAACTGATTGGACAAGAAGATGCAGAGATTCTTGTGTTTGATCTCGCTTAACATTTGTGCGAATGGCATCTGGAATTAGTACACAGATGCCATTTTTTTATCAAGGTTACAGTTTGTGAAAAATCTGAGGTGAATTATTAGAATTTTCGTCTTAATTCCTAACAGTTTAACGACTAAAACTGAGAAAATCCCACCTAAGTTGTATGCCACTGGTTATACATTAGAACAGTGGTTTTACGACTATGTTTAAAAGAGCCTAAAATTGACTATCTCCGTATGGATTTCTAATAGTGGTCGCTTACAAAACTGTACGGCGTATCGACATATTCCTATGCAATTCTGATATTTTCTAAACACTGTGGGAGTTCTTTGATATGACAAATGACATTCGGATCACGCTAATTGAAGATCACGACTTAACTAGAGTCGGTATGAAAACAGCGTTGCAGCAAAGACCCGGTTTCCAAGTTGTCGGAGAAGCGGCAAATGGAACGGATGGTTTAAAGATGCTGACGAACCTCAGACCGGATGTCGCGATCGTAGATATTGGATTACCGGATATCGATGGCATTGAACTCACTCGCAGATTTCGGCAGGCACAAGCCGAGATGGAAGATCAGCCCAACACAAAAGTTTTAATCTTAACGCTACAAGATCAAGAAGATACGGTTCTAGCAGCATTCGCGGCGGGTGCAGACTCTTACTGCATGAAAGATGTTAGTTTAGATCAACTTGTCGATGCGTTACGTGTAACCAAAGAAGGCAACTCATGGATTGATCCTGCGATCGCACGTGTGGTACTGCGTCAGACTCAATCCGCTGCGCCTCGAATGGATGCTATCTCTGAAGCGCAACAAGTGGCGATTACTGCGACTGAACCAGAATACAACCAAATCATTGAAGCGTATCCGTTGACTGAGCGGGAGTTAGAAGTGCTGCAATTGATTGTAGATGGATGTAGCAATGCCGCGATCGCAGAAAAACTCTATATTACAGTGGGAACCGTCAAAACTCACGTTCGGAACATTTTGAATAAGCTGTGTGCCGACGATCGAACACAGGCAGCGGTCAGAGCATTGCGATCGGGTCTGGTGGGTTAGTGATTGGATAGAATTCGCAGTTAGATTTTACAGAGTTTGCGAACTTGTGGATTTTAGCGAATTTGTTTACCCGCTATCTCGCCCGGAAATGAATCTCCGGGCTAATGGAGGGAACCCCTCTAAAGAGGGCTGAAACTACTGTCCGAGGGGGCTTCAGCCTCCTTTCCCCCATTAGCCCGGAGCGTTTACCTCCGGGCGGACTCAATCGCAGTGACAAATGTTCATCGGCGCAAAATTTTGGACGGACTCGGCTTTGCTTAACTGCGAATTCTGTCTTGTGAGCGTACTTTACCGTACTCTAACTATTATCCCTACCTTGATCAAACTCGTGCTGTTGTTTTGACAGATCTCTCAGTTGTCGCCATGCTTTGTCAAACGCATCTCGAACCACCGTATCCAACTCAGCATGGCGGCTTTGATTGTTCATCGTGCTTTCTGCCGCAAGTTCATGATTTGGAGGAACCGTGATATCGAGCCGAACTCGGTAAGGAGAGCGATCGCGGGGACGATCCTGCTCTTTTTCCAGCACGATATGACAACTATTGATATGGTCGCAGGCGCGTTCTAGCTTCGCGATCTTTTCCTGGATCAAAGTCTCGATCGCATTCGATTTTTCAATTCCGCGATAAGTAATCTCTGGTGGAATTTTCACAGTAACTTTCTCCCGTCTCTGATTGTTAGTGCCATGCTCTAGTACAACAATTTCAGCAGCAGCTTTAAAGATACGTGAGGTAGATTTTAGCTGTGATCATTTGCACTGAAATAAGCCCTTTGAGACATTCATCGTTGATCTGTTGCATTCAGAATAAGCTCAGTGAAGTCAAAAGGAACAAGACAATGGCACAACAGCAAAAAGTAGGACGACCCAATGATCAAAAAGCGGATGAGTGGCAACAGGATCTCAATCCGAATCCGATGGCAGGTCAAAATCATGGGCTTCAGCAATCCGATGCAGTCAATGACTACCTAACGGCAGAACAGATCAAGGAGCTTCACAGCTATCTGGAAGACTACACGACGGATGAACTAACGCAAATCGTGATTCTGCCTGAAGGTTCTCGTCTAGAGCAAGGTGCAAAGTACATTGACCTGAAAGACCCGGAGCGTAAGGAAATTACTGTAATGGGAAATATGGAGGCAACCTCGAATAACTGGTACGTGCCAAAGAGTGAAATTGAGTATCCGCTGTGGAATCGCTTGAGAGGCGTAGACAATCCAGAACGAACCGATACGGGCAATTAAAGCAAAAACCCCTTTATTTCTACGATCGATAAAGGGGGTTCTAATGCTAAAGCCTACTGTATGTACACAAGTTGTTTTCGCTTCGGTTGAATCGGCTAAAGCCCCCTAAATCCCCCAAATTTGAGAGGCTTTGAAGGTATAACTTAGATCTTGCACCACTCTCAATAAGCTAGATTGAACAATGATTTCAAGCCCATAGTTCAAGCCCATAGTTCAAGCCCATAGTTCAAGCCCATAGTTCAAGCCCATAGTGTGCAGCGAGATCAAACGAGCAACGCTGCGATCGCGGCTCCTAAAAATGCAACTCCCGCATAAACTGTTAACGAGGAACTACCAAACAGAAACAAGCGAATAACAATCGCAAAAGTCAACTGCTTCAACAACAGCGTGGGTATTCTCTTGAGGAGGTTTCTAGAATTCTGGCAAGGGACTATGTGGAGCAGATAAAGCGGGATGAGCCTGAGCAGTTTATTGCAATTGGGTATTTAGGAAACACGCTATTTCGACCGAGGAACTTGAGCAGAAAATTGCAGCAGATGAAGAAGTGATCGATCGCTATTTTGATCCTGAGATTACACGAGTGGGCACTCCCCGCTTGATGACTTCGCGCAGAGGGCAGGAGGAGAGAGGCAGCGATTTAGAGATTCCTGACTTGATGCTGAATGAGCTTGATCAGATGGCGATCGAACTCAATATCAGTCGGGATGCGGTGATCAAGATGATGCTGAGACGTGCCCTAGATGAACACTATCTGGCGAAGCGATCGACAGTCTGACACAATCGCACTTTCGCAATGGAGATGCTGTGATTGATGCAGTGCAGGAACTAGGCGATCGACAATCTACGACCGCACCTTCAAGAATCGAGCGACATCAGAATGTGATCGTAGAATCAGAGGCGCGATCGTGAATTCGATAATAGAACGATCGCTGTTCCAAGGTGCGCGATGCTTTGTAGATACCGCAAGGGTCGCAGATTGCACATAAAACCTAGATGCCACCATGAGCGCGATCGTGAATTCGATAATAGAACGATTGTAGAATGAGAAGCTCGATCGTACTTCTGAGCATAGCGTGTTCGTGATAGCCGCGATCGAGATTCTGACACTCGTTTGCTAACATAAAGTCAATCCCCCCGTCAGTCTCAGTATGATGACTCCCAAAGAAGAACTGATTCAAGCCATTGATAAATCCCCTGATCAAATTGTGCTTACTCTTTTAGAGATTCTGAGAGTTTTGCAGCGTCAGTCGATGCTGGCAGACCATCAATCTAGGCAAGTGGCGAACTCGAACCATGAGACAATCTCACCCAGGTTGCATCGCAAGCAAGGAGTTCTTGTGATTGAAACGGGGCGGTTAGAAGGGTTTGATATGAATGCGTTCATTGGAGAAATGAGAGAGGAACGCATTCAAAATCAGATTGAGCAGGTCGATTTGTGAACGTTTTGTATGATGCTTCTGTGCTGATTGCGGCACTGTTGATTGAACATGAGAATCATAATCTTGCTCTGTCTCGACTTGAGATGGCGCGTCAAGGTGTAGTGAAGGGATATGTTTCGACGCACAGTTTAGCAGAGCTTTACTCGGTCATGACTCGTTTACCGCTGCCTTTGCGAGTTTTACCGGATGAGGCAGAAGCTGCGATCGTGGATTTATTAGACTACTTGGAGCCTGTGCCTTTGTTTGCTGACGAGTATCAGCAGGCGATTCGACGGATGGTGACATTGAAGCTTGTCGGAGGTGGAATCTTTGACGCAGTGATTGCTCAGGCTGCTCTGAAGGCTGAAGTGGAGCAGCTTTTGACGTTTAACCCCAAAGATTTCACACGATTAGGGGATGAGATCGCATCGATCGTGCAAGTGCCTTCGTAAGTTTGAGTTAACACTTGGCAATGACTTCAGGGGGCGATCGTAGAATCAGAGGGGCGGTCACGCTTCACATAGAACCCAGACACTACCATGAGCGCGATCGACAAACGGCGATCGCACCTTCGAGAATCGAGCGATCGATATAGCGATGGGTGAACTCGTGATGACTGAGGCGTTACAGAGTTGCAAGGGACTTGGCAGAGCAGAGAGCGATCGCCAGTAGTAGAATCGAATGAATTCTTTTGAAGACGGTATGGCATGAGCTTTGATACGACCTGTCGGCGACTGGCTGAACAATTTCCCGAAGACTTTGCAAGCTGGCTGCTCGGCTACCGAGTTCCGCTGACTGAACTGAGTCCGACTGAACTCTCGATCGAGCCAATTCGCGCTGATAGTGTGATTCTGCTTCAGGGACAAGCCGAAATCGTTCATATTGAGTTTCAAACCGAGCCAAAGGACGATATTCCCATGCGGTTGGCAGACTATCGCTTACGTCTACATCGTAAGTTTCCAGAGAAAACGATTCACCAAGTTGTCATCTACCTCCGAGAAACCACGTCTGCGCGAGTATTCCAGAACTACTTTGAGATTGCGGGGATGTATGCCGAATTTAATGTGATCCGAATCTGGGAGGTTGCTGCTGAGGAGCTGCTGCCATTTCCGGGCTTGTTGCCGTTTGTGGGTTTGAGTCGTAGCAATGATCCAATCCGCGCTTTGCGGCGGGCAGTTCGAGGAATTTTGGATATTGAAGATGAGTCACAGCAACATGAAGCGATGGCGGCGGCTTATGTGTTATCTGGGCTAAGATTTGAGGTAGCGGTGATTGCACAAGTCATTAGGAGAGATGTGATGCGAGAGTCTGTGACGTACCAAGCGATATTGCAGGAAGGGCACGAAGCGGGACGGGAAGATCAGACGATCTCATTAGTGACCCGGCTCTTAACTCGGCGATTGGGACAAGGACTTTCAGAGGAAATGCGATCGCGTCTCTCGACTCTCCCGCTCCCAGTTTTGGAAGACCTTAGTGAAGCTTTGCTAGATTTCACGGTGCTGTCTGATTTAGAGAGTTGGGTAGTGGAGCATGGGTAGAGCGATCGACAAACGACGATCGCACCTTCAAGAATCGAGCGATCGCCGTTTGTCGATCACACTTTCGCAATGGAGATGCTGTGATTGATGCAGTGCAGGAACTAGGCGATCGATAAACAACGATCGGTTCTATAATTAAGACTATCGACCCGTCACTAACTGATCTCATGGTATTTTCCCTGCCAGACCGATACATCAGCTTGCTGACCGACTTTGGCTTCAAGCGGGTCTTTGGTACGGAGCCAAATAAGCACCTGCTGATCGATTTTCTCAATACGCTGCTGCCTCAGTACCATCAGATTCGGGATCTGACCTTCAAGAATTCAGAGAAGCTAGGCAATACGTCGATCGACCGTAAAGCGATTTTTGATATCTACTGTGAAGCGCAGAACGGCGATCGCTTCATCGTCGAGATCCAAAAGGCAAAGCAGAATTTCTTCAAAGACCGCAGTGTGTACTATGCCAGCTTTCCGATTCAAGAACAAGCGGAAAAAGGCGAATGGAACTACGAACTCACCTCGGTCTACACGGTCGGCATCCTAGATTTTGTCTTTGATGATCACAAGCATGAAGAGACCTTGCTGCATATTGTGGAACTCAAGGATCAGCACTGCCGGGTGTTCTACGAGAAGCTCAAGTTTATTTACATCGAGTTGCCGAAGTTCAAGAAATCGTTAGAGCAACTGGACAGTCATTTTGACAAACGGTTGTTTCTATTTCGGCATCTAGCTCAGTTAGATGCGCCGCCGCCAACGTTGCAGGAGGAGGTGTTTGAGGAACTGTTTGAGGTGACGGAGATTGCGAACTTCTCCCCGGATGAGCAGCGGAGTTATCAGAGTAGTTTGAAGGCGTACCGAGATTGGTATGCGATCGAGATGACGGCACGGCAGGAAGCAATGGAGCAAGGGCGAGAGCAAGGGCGAGAGCAAGGGGTGATCGCCCTTGTCACGCGCCTCCTCACCCGCCGACTCAAACAGGAACTTTCGGAAGACATGAAATCGCGTCTCTCGGCTCTCCCGCTCCCAGTTTTGGAAGACCTCAGTGAAGCCTTGCTCGATTTCACAGGACTGTCTGATTTGGAAGCTTGGTTAGCAGCACATGAATAGCGCGATCGACAAACAACGATCGCACCTTCAAGAATCGAGCGGTTCCTGCGGAGTTGCGCTTTGCGCTAATCGACAAACAACGATCGTACCTTCAAGAATCGAGCGATCGATAAACGACGATCGTACTTTCGCAATGGAGATGCTGTGATTGATGCAGTGCAGGAACTAGGTGATCGGCAGTCTACGATCGCACCTCCAAGAATCGCGCGATCGAGATCCTAATGTTCTCTTGCTAAAATGAAGTATTCAATTGACTGAATCGATCATGATGACACCCAAAGAAGAACTGATTCAAGCCGTTGAGCAATCGCCAGATAATGTGGTTCAGGCGTTGTTGGAATTGCTTAAAGTGTTGCAATCTCAAAATTCGCCCAAGGCTATCCATTCATCTGAAAGCGTAAGTTATCCACTGCGGGGATTGCCGATCGTGGTTGCGGAGGATTTTGATGAGCCGATGCCAGAACTTTGGGAATCGTTGAGCCAATGATTTTACTGGATACGCATGTTTGGCTGTGGTGGCTTCACGATCAAAATCGACTGTCTCAACAGATGCAGAGGGCGATCGCATCCGAGGAATCAAACAATGGGATTTTGGTGTCTGCGATTTCGGTTTGGGAGATTGCAGTCAAGTTTAGCCTCGGAAAGTTAGGGTTGCCGTTGCCGATCGAGGAATGGTATGCCCTCGCTCAAACCTATCCAGGGACTGTGATTGAGGCGTTAGACCCACGTGATGCGATCGCGAGTACACAACTTCCAGGAGAGTTTCATAAAGATCCAGCAGATCGAATTTTGATTGCGATCGCGAGACGCTATGAAATTCCACCATTAACAGTTGATACTAAGGTTCTAAACTATCCCCATGTTCAAACGCTTTCGTGATGTTGAAGGGAATTGGACAAGGGATAAATCAGGCGATCGACAAACGACGATCGCACTTTCGAGGATAGAGCGACATCAGAATGCAATCGCGTTCCTAAAGTGCGATCGCTCTTCTCACAGGACTCAGATACTGCTACAGGCGAGTCGCGTTTACAGCAACTATTGGGGCACAAATCGTTGGATTAGCTCGATCGACAACCCGTAATACTGGGCGATTTCTGCTACGGTCATTCCTTTCTGTAGAAGTAGAGGGACTGTCATTTGTAGCATCTTTTCTCGTTCTTTCTCTTCTCCTGCCTGTTCAGCCTCTTGGTAGGCGCGAGTTTGTTTCAGATCGCCAAGTCCCAACATCTGCCCAACCTCCTGAAAGTTTAACTGCGGAAATTTATACACGAACACGGTCTCAATCAATTCTATAAAATTCCGCTGAATTGTCACATCCGTAAGCTCTTGTCGAGCGCGCTCAATCAGTGCCCGTCATGCTCGCTGGAGCCTGTTTTTGCTTCATGCCTAGCAGTTGCAGCAGTCCTAAACCGAGAGTGCGCTCTCCTGCCTCTGGTGGTAGTCGATCGAGGTAAATCCGTTGCAGTCTAGGATTGTTCTCGTATTCTGCGTAATGATGCGGCAGTCCAGGATCAAAGCCTTTCTTGGTGAAGATCACCACGGCTTGCCAGGGATGAGCAGGTTGGTAGTCTTTGAGATACAGGTTAATCTCACCAAAGAATCGGTAGTAGAAGTTGTCCTCTTCCCGATAGGCTTGGGCTTCGACGAAGTAGATCGGAAATTGGCGTAAGCGTGGGGGCGGCATGAAGATACCGTCAATGCTGAAGCTCGTTTGTTTGACGGCTTGGGAAGTGAAAGCGTAGGTGGCAGTGCGTGGGTCAGTTTCACCAATCAAGTCGAAGAAAGCATTGGGAGCGAATTTAAAGATTCTGAAGAAGATGGAATCGGTTTTCATGCGATCGCGTCTGACATAGAACTCAGATACTATCACGAGCGCGCGCTGCTACGCAGATACCGCAAGGGTCGTAGAATGAGAGGCGCGATCCCTGTTCCAAGGTACGATCGCGGATTCCATGTGAAATCCGCATACTATCATGAGCGCGATCGACAAACAACGATCGCACCTTCAAGAATCGAGCGGTTCCTGCGGAGTTGCGCTTTGCGCTAATCGACAAACGACGATCGTACCTTCAAGAATCGAGCGATCGACATAGCGACGGGTGGAGTCATGACGATCGATGCGTTGTCTTGGCGGATTTGAAGGGGCTTGGCAGAGCAGCAGACAGTCAAGGAGTGTTAACCAGATATTTGTAAAGGTCGTCTAGTATCTTATTAGCTCCTGAAATACCCTGTACTCGCCAAGCTTCTTGATCAACGACGTAAGTTCGCTTGTTTTTGACGACTTCTAGACTGTTAAATATGGGATTTTGAAAGTAAAAACTTGGTGATCGTTCGTCAACATCAACAATAAATAGGATGTCAGAATCGTATTTATCGATGGTTTCAATGCTAAGATTCCACTCACCATGAGGAACGAATTTATAACGTAGCCCAACATCATCGAAGACATGGGAAATTGGATAGGAGCCTTTACTAATTGTCCAAATGTATCCCTCACCGTAAAAGAGTACAGAAATTTCTATTTGCTGTATCTGATTTCCTAAGCGTTTCTTCAATTCTTCAACTCGTTTCTGGTACTGGTTTAAAACTTCCTCTGCTTTTGTTTCTTGACCTAGTGATTTAGCAACAAATCGAAGATTTTCTTTGAAGTAAGGCTCATTCTCCGAGTTAGTAGCTGGTTTGTCATCTGGAGGAGCGACTGGAACAGTAGGAGCGATCGCTGATAGCAATCGATATTTTTGGTACGCATTGCTGTAGTCTGTTGTCAAAATCAAGTCGGGTTTAAGCAACAGAATTTTTTCTAATGAAGATTGACTCGCATCTCCAACATTCTGAGCTTCTGAAACCTCATGAGGCAATACACCCAGAAGACCTTCTTTCCCACCAAGATTATAAGATGAAAAACCGATCGGCTTGATACCGAGAGCGATCAGAGGATCAAGCGTCGTTGTGGAGTCTAACGCAATAATGCGCTGCGGATTCAGTGGAACACAGGTTTCGCCGAATCTATGCTGAATGACTCGGCACTCTACAAAAGTCTGCAAGGGAGGATGAGGCTTTGGCATGACAGATCGATAACAAGCAGTACTCAGAAGCAGGGAAAAAGCCATGAGTAGAAATAGCTTGATGAAACGATACGACTGCCTTTTGATCACACTTGGTTTTCCTGACTGCAAATTTTCTGTTCTTAGCATAGTTTTGAACTATCACATCAAAACGTTAGAACGTCCAGCCAATCGAACCAGTAATGGTAAGTGGCGCACCTCTCTGAATAAAGTTTCTACCGAAGGCATAACTACCATAATCAATGTCGAACAGGTTGCGAATATTAATTGCTGCATTCAATCCATCTCGGCGGTAGTAGATTGCTGCATCGGTTCGTAAAAAACTTGGCAATTCGGTGGAGTTTGCTAGATCAACCTGTCTTGAGCCAACGTAGAACAATCCGAATCCAATTCCTAAACCTCTCAAGTTTCCTTTCTGAATTTCATAGGTTGTCCAAAGGCTGGCTTGATTAAACGGCACGTTGTCCAAGCGATTTCCAATCGGAGTCGCATTGTCTTTCGTCACTTCTGCATCCGTGTAGGCATAAGAAGCAATAATTTTCCAACCCGGCAAAAGCTCACCCGCAACATCTAACTCAATTCCTTGGCTTCTGACTTCTCCAGTCTGAATTGAAAAGCCGGGATTGTTCGGATCAGGCGTAATCACATTCGTCTTAGTAATGTGATAGGCAGCAACAGTTGCAGAAAGTCTACGGTCTAAGAAGTCTGTTTTGACCCCCACTTCATATTGAGTTCCCCGCGTTGGCTGAAATGCCCCTCCATCTGGATTAATGCTGAACCCGCTACTTGGTTTGAAAGAAGTGCTGTAGCTCGTGTAGAGAGAAATAGTATCGCTGGGTTGATACACTAAACCAACACGAGGGCTAAAGGCTCCATCATTGATCACTGGCTCATTAATGTCATTGCTTCGGATTTCTAAATCGGAAGATGTCCAGTCATAGCGACCGCCAATCAGAAGCTTTACGTTATTGCTTAAAGCAATTTGATCTTGGAGGTAAACTCCATAGCTTCTATTCGATTGACCGTATGCAAAACCGGGAGAGTATTCAGGTCTTGCAATATTGTAATTTGGGTTGAGAATATCTAAATCAGGAACTGTAGCTCTAACTTCTCGAAAATCAAGATCAAGGAAGTTGGCATCAAAACCTGCTAGAAGTTGGTGAGTGATTGAGCCAGTGTTAAATTTTGCAAGTAAGTCAATCTGCCCGAAGTAGCCATTTGCCCACTCGCTAGATTCGCTAACAGATGGGTCTGTCAAAATGCGATCATCAATGAGTGTCTCAAAGAAATTTCGGTTAAGAGTTCGCTGATTTAGAACGATCGCAAGATTGCTACGCACCTGCAAATTTTCACTGAACCTGTGATTTAGATTCAAGCCAATTCTATTCGTTGTGACATCTTGCAAGACTACACTAGGATAGGCAGGATAGAAATTTCGAGGCGGTAAGCTGCCATCGCTAAGTAGAGGAACTTCAAAAATTGGATTATCTGCAAAATACCGGACGTACTCATAGGATAGGTTGAGATCTGTCCGCTCTCCCAATCTCAAAGTAATTGAAGGAGCGATTGTTGTTGTACCAGAACTAACAAAATCCTGATAACTTCTAGCACCTCGATAGCTAGCAATGAACCTATACAGTACATTACGGTCTGCTGTCAATGGACCAGAAAAGTCAATACTAGGTTGATAAAATCCATAGTTTCCTGCTTGAAATGTAGCATTGTAATAAGGAGTGTTGAGGGGTCTTTTAGTAACAGTATTAATTACTCCACCGGGTTCCTGAGCGCTGAATAGAACTGAAGCGGGTCCTTTAAGCACTTCTATTTGCTCGATCGTTCCAATTGATGACACAGAGTAGTAATCATAATCTCGGAAGCCGTTTCTTAGGTTTCCTCCTGAAAACTCACCGAGGTTAAATCCTCTAATGAGGAAAGTTCCACCCGGCGCACCGTAGCTATTTGAGGCATCAAGCACACCGCTCACTGTTTCTACTGCCTCAGTCACCGTTCTCACATTACGATCGCGAATCACCTCCTGCGGCACAACCTGAATCGATTGAGGAATATCCCGAATCGGTGTATCTGTCCGAGTCGCTGTACTCGCATTCGGCACTCGATAACCTCGTTGCCCTTCTCCCGTTACAGTAATCTCTTCTTCAGTTCCTTCCTCTGGTGTCACTGCTAACACTAACCCCTGTCCCGGAACTATCTCAGCGATCGGTAAATCATTCAATCCAGTGATACTAATGCGAATCGTTGTTGCATCTGCTTGGCTCACAGAAACCCGATCGATACCCTCCGCAGGCTTCTCAAACGATCGCTCCTCGCCCAACACCGCATTCGGAACCGTCAAAATCAGCGTATTCCCCTCAGCTTGTTGCGTCGCCGCCAATGCTTGCCCCGCTTCCGTTTCGAGAATCACTTGCAGCCCTTGATCCGTTCGATCGACCCTCACCCCTGTCACCCGAACGATCGCCGCTTCCACCTGCGCCATCCATTCTTTCACCGTTGTGGCAGGTCGATCGATTTGACTCAGTTGCGGCACAGCGATCGCGGTCGATTTCGCCTCAGTTTCAGCCGCAGCAGGCAGCCCCATTCCAACCGAGCATAGACATCCCAAAAGCCACAACTGCACTCTCATCATCCACACCAATTAAGAATCTCTCTCAAGAGACTACAGGGTAAGCCTTGCGAAAAGAAAGCGATTTTGAACGCTCGGCGGAATCATTTTGTTCGCTAGACGGAATTTCTTTGAGCGATCGACTTAACTCGCAATGTAGGATAGGCATCTGGTTTTGGAGTGTCTTATCCTTCATGGATTCATTACGATTTGAGTGAGACGACCAAAAAGCCCAGTTAAATGTCAAAAAACACGGGATTTCTTTTGATGAAGCGGCAACGATTTTCTAAGTAGGAGAGCCAAATTAAACCGCTCGTTGGGTTTGGGTTTCGACTGCGCTCAACCCTCGAAGAATCGGGTGTTGCGCGTTGAGCGGAGTCGAAACGCATCTTACAATTAATCTCACCCATCTACTTATGATCCTCTCTATCTTGAGGATTACGATGAAGCCCATTCTGATCAGGAAGAGCGATTCAAAGTCATTGGCATATCAGACCGTGGGCGTTTATTAGTTGTCACTTACAGTCAACGAGTCGATAGAATACGGATTATTAGCTCTAGACTAGCAACCAACAATGAGCGACGAACTTATGAATCACAATCCTAAACAGGATGCAACCGAAGCAGACGCGATGTCACAGGGATATGACTTCAGTAAAGCCAAACCTGGTCGGCATCGTGGGTTTCAAGGATCGTTAATTCGCGTTTTAGAAAACGGCACAGAACAGACGATCGAGGTAAAACCGAGACAGACTGCTTTTCCCACCGATCGCCCACCAACGCACCCCGGAGAACTGCTCTCTCAAGAGTTCTTACAGCCAATGGGCATCACTCAGCATCAACTCGCAGACGCGATCCATGTTCCAGTTCAACAGATTGACGAAATTGTTAATGGTCGTCAAGGGATTACGCCCAGTACAGCCCTCAGACTCGCTAAATATTTTCAGATGTCTCCTGATTTCTGGCTCAACAGTCAGCTTTGTTGGGATTTGTACCACGCTCATCAAGCCGAATTGACTGAATTGGATACGATTCAACCGATCAGGTAATCCTCGCCGCTTGCATAGATAGACTGAGAGCAGATTCTAATGACGCTTGATCACACTCCAAACCGTTTTATGAATCCACAACCTTTACCCCTGGCAATTCCTCCGCTGGAAAATGGCGATCGCTTAACTCGTCCCGAATTCGAGCGCCGCTACAACGCCACACCTCACCTGAAAAAAGCCGAACTGATTGAAGGAGTCGTTTACGTGCCCGCTGCCCTCCGCTTCAAAAGCCATGCCGATCCCCACAGCAATCTCATCATTTGGCTCGGAAATTATAAAATTGCCACCCCTGGTCTAGAACTCGGCATCGAACCGACCATCCGTCTAGATTTAGACAACTCCCCCCAACCCGATGCAGCTTTGCTCATCAGCGAATCCGCAGGCGGTCGATCGCGCTTAAGCGAAGACGACTACATCGAAGGGGCACCAGAACTTTTAGCCGAAATTGCCGCAAGTAGCGCCGCCATCGACTTAGGCGACAAAAAACGCGCTTATCGTCGCAATGGAGTGCAAGAGTACATCGTTTGGAGAGTCTACGATCGCGCGATCGACTGGTTCCGACTCCAAACCGGAGACTATGTATCCTTGCCAGTGGATGATCAAGGAATTGCCAGAAGCCAAGTTTTTCCAGGCTTGTGGTTAGCGATCGATGCCATGCTATCCGGTGAAATGCAGACTGTTCTCTCAACGCTACAACTCGGCTTAAACTCGCCTGAACATCAAGCATTCAAACAACGATTAGCCTCGTGAGATCTTCCTATTCGCTTACAGTGCAACTGATACTCTTTAGGATTCATGCCGAATTTTTTGCGAAACGCGATCGAGAAATAGCTGCGACTCTCAAACCCGATTGCGGCTGCCACTTCAGTTACTTTCATCTCTCCACTTGCAAGTAACTGCTGTGCCTGCTCCAGTCGATAGTCATGCAAATATCCAAAGACCGTAGTACCAAACACCCGTCGAAATCCCCGTTTCAGTGCATTGTCATTCAATCCCACCAATCGCGCTAACTCAATCAATGAAGGGGGTTGATTGATCCGTTGCAGTAAAATTTTCCGAGCTTCATGAATGCGATCGACCTCATCCATCTGCAACGGTGCTGCAATCATTCTGGATTGTTCCTGTGCGGTCATCAACGCCAACAGCTCCAAAATCTTACTTTCCAAATACATCCGCTTTGTCGCCCCTTGAAATGGGCAGCCCAATAGTTGCCGCAGTGCAAGCTGCATCTCAGAAGTCACCACACCATAGCGATAGAAATAAGCCTGCTCCAACTCTCGAAACAAGTGTTCAAACGATTCAGGAATTTCGCCCTCTGGGTTTGCCACAAATGCCTGATAAATACTGGGTGCAATATGAATATTCACCTCCACCAGCCGTTGTGCGAATACTTCATATAGTCCACCTACTGCCAACCCGCTCCCACACAACCAGTTCATCCCCGCACTCGCTTCATCGATTTCCCGGCTCCGGCAGTGTCCCAACAGAAGAAACCCCATCTGAATCGGATGTTCATGCTCCTCAAATCGCCGCTTCAGATCGCCATGAAGCTGATAATCGTCGATCGACAGATGCAATCCTTCTCGCCATTCAATTTCTCGCCGAAATCCTTGCCCTAATTCAGCTGGAACCTTGAACAACGTATCGAGTGAATCAGTCGGATCAAGCGTTTGTGAAACAGCGTTTGTCTCATCCCACAGCGCATCATAGGCTGACTCAGAAATCGTAATTGCGGTCATGGCAGAGGGGATTATTAATGGTATTAATTCTCAATAAAATATCATATCGGCTTTCTAAGCTGTATTCAAAGCTGCTCGATCGAACTCAACCACGACCGCCGTGATCGTCGGTTAAGTTATAAAGAGCAACGTGATCTCTTACAGCAAACAAGACAGAGCGATCTCTGAACTTTCGGAAATGCGATCGCGTCTCACATAGAACCCATAGACTATCATGAACACAATCACGAACTTTTCTTCAAGCTGCAAGTAGCCTGCACCAAGAAGTAGATACTGGCAATTACAAAACTAAGGAATGTTGACGAGATACTTATAAAGATCATCAATCACAGCGTTCGCTGCCATCAAGTTACCATCTCGTCAAGTTTCTGCATCGACCACGTAAACGCGATTTTGTTGAACAGCTTTTAGGGTTCTCCAGAGCGGTTTTTTCTGCATTTGTTCGAGGTTGGCTTTGTCACTATCAGTGTAGGCTGCAACAAAGATTACGTCACCATCTGCTTTGCTTAGTTCTTCTTCAGATAGATAAATTTCTCCGTATTGAGCATTCACTGCTTGTGCTGCGGGGCATTTGAGTCCAATATCTTCTAGAATGGAACCTGCAAAAGAATCCAGAGATTGACTGCCAATACCATTACAGCAGAAGTAGACAAAAGAAATTGTTTTATCTTTATAGCGATCGCCTAATGCGGTTTGAAGTGCTTTTACTCGATCGTAATAGTCATCCCAAGCTTTCTTTGCAATCTCTTCTTTTCCTAGTGCTTTTGCCATGAAGTCGAATATTGAAGTTAGTACTTGCAATCGGTTGGAACCCCAGAATCAGCGAATTAACAAAAGCAGGAAATGAGAGGGTGGCAATGCGTTGTGGAGTTGCGGGAATGCAAGTTGTGTTGATCATATGCTGAACCACTCGGCAGTTTTCAAAAGACTCCTGCACCAATACCTAAACCCTGCAACCTGCCGGATTGGATTTCGTAGGTTGTCCACAAGTTTAGAGCATGTCTCGGTACATTGATTAATTGATTTCCCACTGTAAAAGTATTGTCTTTCGTGATTTCTGCGTTTGTTAATGCATAGCCAGCGATTATGTTCCATCCCGGTAAAATCTCACCAGATACATCCATCTCAATGCCTTTGCTACGCTGTTCACCAGTCTGGATAGAGAAGCCAGGATTATCTGGGTCTTCTGTAGTGACATTGGAACGGATCAAGTCGAAAAATGCGATCGTTGCAGAGATTGTGCTGCTCAAATCTGCTTTCAAGCCTATCTCATATTGTGTGCCTCACTCAGGTTTGAATTGCGCCCCATCGCGCGTAGTTCCGGTGACTGGGTTAAAGGAACGACTGTAGCTGACGTAGAGGGATACTGTCTTAATAGGGTTATAAACGATGCCTATACGAGGACTAAATGCTTCATCCTGCTGTGATTGGTTAGTTGACCCAAAGAAATTAACATCTTCAGAAGTTTGACTGGCAATGTCAAAGCGTCCACCTAAAAGTAGCTTTAGGTTTTCTGCTAATGCAAGTTGGTCTTGAAGATACAAGCCCAGCGCTTGTGTTCTGCTTTTAGAATCGTTGTAAATTACTGAGGGTTCTGGTATCGAAACTCCATATAAGTAGGTAGTGGTGGAAAAAGGTAACTGTGTAAAGATGAGTAAAGAAAGCTATTGCTAACTGACTCAAACCAATATGGGTTACCGTCTTCGCGTCTTCCTCACTCCTGAACAAGATCGCACCTTGCGAGAATTACGAACCGCTCAACATCTCCCGCAACGAGTTCGCGATCGTGCTGAAGTCATCCGATTGAATTCTCATGGCTGGGTTGTGGAGCGAATTGCGGACTACTTCGATTGGCAACCTCAAACGGTGCGCGAGACACTGCATCGCTGGCAGAAGCAAGGATTAGGAGGACTTTGGGATGCACCGAAACCCGGAGGGCAGCGAAGATGGGAGGAAGCAGACTTCGCTTATCTCGAAAACTGCCTGCGGCAAGACCCGCGCCGCTATAGTGCAAAGCAATTGGCAGAGAAATTAGCTCAAGAACGTGATGTCCACCTGAGTCCAGAACAAGTGCGACAAATTCTGCGTCAAAGGGGGTGATTTGGAAGCGAACTCGAACCAGTCACCGGGAACGACAAGACCCGATCCAACGGCATCTCAAACAAAATGATCTAGACATGCTGGAATGGGCGGCAGCCGATGGGGAGATCTGCTTGAAATACTTGGATGAAGCAGGCTTTTGTTGCTGGAGTCCAGTCGGCTATAGCTACTGGGAACCTCGAAAAATTAAGTCTTTGAGAACAGGTGTTCGAGTTGCAGCGAGAGTGTTGCAACTTTCATTCTCAGATGCTCTAAAAACCGTGTTTACTCACTCGATTTGGACTGCAATCTGGGCTTGATGATACACGAATCGCTTGAGATTGTAAGTCAGATGCTTCAGTCCCAACATCGCGCTGACTGCATCCAGTCCAATCGAGCGCACGAGTTTGCCGCCCATCGTCATGACCCAGTTGCCGAAAACGTGTTCGATTTTGGCACGGGTGCTGGAACGGTCGCGGTTGTCGGCTTGCTGTTGTTCGGTGAGCGGATGATTGCGGTATGCCCGTTCGTGAATGTGGCTCTCAAACTGCAACAGTTCGAGAACGGCTTCAATCGTCTCTGAGCGATAGGCGCTATCCGCCCACACCGCATCAGCTTCGTTCTCATCATCCAACAGTTGTCCTAACGTCTGAGAATCATGCACTGACGCATCTGTAACGGCATAGCGTCGAATAAAACCATGCTCCACATCAATGCTGATGTGACTCTTGTAGCCGAAGTAGCTCTTGCCATGCTTCTTTGTCCATCGCGCATCCAAGTCCCGCTGCTCAAACCGTTTTGGGTTCTGCGTCCATCCCGTCGGAATTTCTCCTTGCTCTAGCTGCTCGGTATCCTCCTTGCGGTTGTGCTGTTTCGGAACCGGGATTAACGTCGCATCCACAATCTGTCCCCCTTTGGCTTGATACCCATGCGTTCTGAGGTAGCTATCGAACTGCTCAAACAATCGGTCAATCAAGCCCAATTCCCGCAACTGTTTGCGGAACAGCCACACACTCGTCGCATCTGGAACAACATCCCCAATCCCCAATCCCAGAAACCGCATGAACGACAGTCGGTCATTCACTTGATACTCTAGTTCGTCGTCGGCGCACAGCCCTGGAGGAGGGTTTCCCTCCGTAGGGGACTGGGTAAGAGACTGATGTTGTACAACTGCTGCAAAATCAACAGCTTGAACATCAAGACCACATCATGCGTTTTGCGTCCCGCTTTACTCTTTCGCGGCTTCTCATGCACGCTTTCTAAACTCGCCCGAAAGCTCTCCCACTCAATCACTTCGCCTAAGCGCACCAGCAAGTCTTTCTTCTGTTCCAGTTTGGCGTGACGCTGTTCGATGTTGTCTTTACCGAATCCTTGCCCCATTGGTGTCGCTCTCCAAGTATTCTGCTTCTAGCCTGTCATCCTTTCTCGCCAAAATCTCTCGGCTTAATCTAATTTTTCGGGGTGCCCTATGGTTTAATGTTCCCCGCTTTGACTAAGCGATCACCTAGCAGCAGCTAAGCTGAACTTTCAAAGCTGTATTACGAGCCTCAGAAGCTTACTACCCAAGCCTTTGAATCTAGGATAGCGAACCCTGAGAACTCAAATTATGAGCTTTGAAAGCTGATCCATTGAGCCTCAGAAGCCCACTTATGGAGCTTCAGAAGCTCACTACCCGAACTTTTGCTGCTAATCCATTGAGCTTTTGAAGCTCAGATCGTGAGTGTTGAAAGCTGATCCATTGAGCCTCGGAAGCTCATCACTCAAGCTGTCGATACTGGTTTAGTCAGGATTAGGAGTCAAGCTATTGAGCTTTGCAAGCTCATTTTCCGATCGCAATTCTTTGACTCTAGTAGAGACAATCAGACAAAAAAGTTCACCTAGAGAGCCTCTGAGCGTTACGGTAGAGAGAGTTGCCCTAGCTCACATTGAGTATGAGTGAATATCAGTACTATGAATTTCAAGCGATCGATCGTCCGTTAACCGCTGCGGAACGATCGCAGATCCAAAAATTGTCCAGTCGCGTCAACCTCACTTCGACACGGGCAAGTTTTGTCTACAACTACTCCGACTTTCCAGGCGATCCCAAAAAAGTGCTGACCCAGTACTTTGATGTCATGTTCTACGTTGCGAACTGGGGAAGTTGGCAACTGATTTGGCGCTTTCCGAAGTCGCTGATTGATCCTGTTGTGTTTCAGCCTTACTGTATCCCTCACGTCATCTCGGTTTCGACCACTTCTAAGTGGGTCATTCTCGACATTGATATCAACGATGAAGCGGGCGATTGGGTAGACGGAGAAGGCTGGTTGTCCCAACTTATGCCTTTACGATCGACGTTATTACAGGGCGATATGCGCTTGCTCTACCTCGCTTGGTTACGCGCAACGAATTCGGTTGAGATTGATCTTGAGGATGACCCGATCGAACCTCCGGTTCCATCCAATCTACACAAGCTATCCGCGCCGCTTCAGGCATTCATTGAACTCGTTGGACTTGATCCAGATTTAGTCACGGCTGCGGCTCAGGCAAGCTCCACCCAAAAATCAGCAGCAGAACCTCCGCTCGAAACTTGGATCTCCTCGCTCTCGGCGGCTGAGCAGCGAGAGTTTCTGATCAAGTTTGCTCGACAAGAACCGCATACTGATTTGCAGTTCATTCAACGCCTGAAAGAATTGGCGAAATCCTCCAGTTCAGGTCAGACCGCTCCAGTGGGTCAGCGTCGATTATCAGAGTTGACGAAAATCGCTGTCAAGTTGCGATCGCAGCGAGAGCAGAAGGAACGAGATGCTGCTCATAAAAAACGACTCAAAGAGCTAGAAATCCTTGCGCCTAAAGAAGCCGAAATGTGGAAGAAAGTGTGGGAATTAGTTGCGCTGAAACGGGTTAAGCCGTATGACGATGCCATTAAATTACTCATCGATTTGCGAGATTTAGCCGATTATCAAGGACGCTCAACCGAGTTTACTCAACAGGTGCAGCAACTTTGGGCGGAGTATGCAAATCTGACAGGTTTTACGTCGCGTCTCAAGCAAGCCAGATTGAGCAAATAGCGATCGGAAAAGCTTTGCCTTGACAATCAACTAACAGAAGCCAGCAGTCCTATCAGCTTGCGTTTCTTGCTGTGTACTAGCCCTAAGTGATCGCGGTAAGTTCGCCATTCTGATTGGCGATTGGATGCGGTGTAAGCGGCTTTGGCACGTTTCAACCACTCGATCGCAGTGGCATATTTATCGCTCTTTCCAGCATTCATAATCTCGTCTGCATTCCGAGTCGCAGTTTCTATCACCCAATCCGGTCGATGATCAAGGACAGCATCCATCACCTGATAGACCCACTCAATTTTGTAAATGTAGCGTTTGTTGACCGTTGAGATCGCCTCATCCAGCAAGTTCTCATGTAGGAAAATATTGACCCTCGCCTCATCATTGCCCCATTCATTCGATTGGCGCAATGCGTCGAGCAGAACGGGCTTCACTCGATTCCACGCTTTGCCTGCGAGGAGTTGCGATCGCTGATACAAGCTGAAAGATGGACGTACCGAGAATGCCGTTTGATAAGCGCGAAGTGCAATTTCAGAATTGTTCAGTCCTTCAGCAAACTCTCCAGTCCAGATCGCAAAGTCATATAGCCCATTGCCTGAATAACCTAATCCTTGTTCAGCAATCTCCAATGCTTCCGTTAAGTGATTCGATTCCCGCAACGTTTTTGCTAAGGCAGAGGCTTCGCCGATCGTAGATAGCTCTGTTCTTGCGAGTGCTACAGCGTTCTCGATGTCACCGGATTCTGCTAATCGAGTGAGATATTGCTGAGTCAGTCCTGCGACTCGCGCTAGATTGAGGTACTCTGATCCTCGATCTTGTCGATCGAGGATTTGGAGCCGAATCAAAGCTAAGTCTCGTGTAAAATCGGGGCGTTCCTCTAGCCAGAACTCAGCTTCTGAGATTGTTCCAGCTAACATTTCTTGCAAGGTTGGATCAGTCCATCCCTGTTCAAGTGCGGCGAGACTCATGCTAAAGTCGTCACTCAGTTCATCTTGCCAAGCCATCAGCATTCCCTGGATATCTGTGATTTGGGTGGCATCCAGTTCTGCGGATAGGATCGCTTCTGTCCAGGCTGAATTCAACTCATCATTGATGCCATAGACCTCACCGCCGTACTCATTCAATTCGTCCCATTCCTGGCTATAGCTTTGGGTGATGGCTTCGAGAATTGCGATCGCACTTTCTCCGTCGCCATTTTCGGAAAACGATCGCGCTTGATCAACCAACTCCAAAAGTTCTTCCCCAAACGGATCATCCTCGCAGCCATCCTCTAATTCTCGGATTCCCTCTCGAAGAATCTACCGCACTTGTCGCCGGAAGGGTGTGACATCGATCGGACTGCGCCGAGGCTTACGAGTCGCCGCAACGGGTTGAGGATTGGTCATCAAATGCACCTGCCGATCCACCAGTTCAATTAGCTCTGGTTGCTCTGCTACCATTTCCTGCACTAGGCGTTGAGTCTGATTCGGGTTTAAGCGATCGAGCAATTGCACCAAGGTCGGACGCGCTTCAATTTTGTCGGGAAGGCGATTACAGGTAAGCAGAGTCGCGATGACGTGCTTACACCAACCCTCGTACTCGTAGGGACAAGTGCAACGTACAGCCGTCACACCACCAGCATCAAACTCAAGCGTCACGCGATAAGGCTTGACTTCTGTTCCTTCGACTTCAGCTTGCAAAATCGCGCCACGCTGCACCACATCAACGACTGAGCCAGCGCGATCGTACTCTTTGCCTCGGCTAAACGAATTCTCCGTTGAATTTTGGCGAATTACGCCTTCAGAAATCGATGGAAATTGCATAGGGCACTGACTTCTCTGAGCATCTGCTTTCAGCCTACCAAACTGAGGAATCAGTTCGGTATCGAGGATAGACCGTCATTCTCTTGCAGCGGATTTGTTTAGAACGATGAAGTGTTCAGGCGATGGGCGACTATGAAAGAAGTGCCAGCATGACCCAACCAACCCAAAAATCACGCTGAACTTCTGCAATTAAGTTTCCGGCAAGGGCAACCTGAGCCAGAGTGGAAGATGGTCGCTCACCTCATGCTCGAACTTGCTGAAAAACGCTTTTTCCTGTGTCGCCGTCATCTTCTCAAGGGGTGGCAACTCCAACGCTTCTCGGAATAGCTCCACGAAATTCACAATTCCGTAATCAGGTCCACGAGACTGACTGCCCATTGTGGCGTTGTCCTTGTAGGTCGGGAGCCGATCATCCCGACTAAATAAGCCAATCTGGTCAAAGGTTTCGCTTGCCCTCGCGTTCGTCCGAAAAGGTTTCTGCTCATTGGGATGGACATCTAGGAATGGGAAATTCACATTTGCCCGCTTTCCCATCGCTTGATTGAATGTCTTAATATGCGCTTCAATGCAGGGTCTATCTTTTTCTGGGTCATCGAAATCTAAATTTAGATCTCCCATCAAAATGTAGTTTGGGAAGTTACTCGATTTTTCCTTCGTTCGCGCCAGCAACCACTCCATGAGAGCATCAAACTCCTGCCGTCGGTCTTCAATCCCTTCTCCAAAGTAAAGGTGAGCGTTGACCGCCATCATTTCATACGATCGAGTGCCCGGATGACCTGCGATTTTGAAACTTGCACAGAATGGCTGACGCACGAAAGTCAAAAAGATCGGGAGTTTGACCTTCGCGTCTTTGCGAAAATTTCAAAACCTATTATCAAGAGAAGGTGCAGACCGAGTGGGCAGATGCCTTTCCCGGACTCGTCAGCTATCAACGCTTCATCGAATGGGTTCCAGGGACTTTAGTGCCGATGTGTGCCTACCTGCGTTCATGCTTTGGCAAGTGTAGCGGCATCAGCTTTATGGATTTCACCTCGCTCCGAGTCTGCCACAACCGCCGTATCAAGCAGCACAGAGTATTTGAAGACATCGCCGCACGCGGCAAAACCTCGGTCGATTGGTTCTTTGGCTTCAAGTTGCATCTGGTGGTGAATGACCGAGGCGAACTGCTCAACATCATGCTGACTCCGGGCAACACCGATGACCGCACTCCAGTTCCCCAGTTGCTGCAACAGTTATTTGGCAAAGTGTTTGCAGACAAGGGCTATGTCTCACAAAAGCTCGCCAAACAACTGCTCAAAACCGCAGGCATTCAACTCATTACCAAGCTCAAGCGCAACATGAAACAGCGATTGATGCCGCTCAATGACCGTTTACTCCTCCGCAAGCGCTCCATTATCGAAACCATTATTGACCAGTTGAAGAACATTTCTCAAATCGAGCATTCGCGTCATCGTTCTCCAGTCAATTGTTTTGTCAATATTCTGGGTGGATTGATTGCTTATTGCCATCAACCCAAGAAGCCGTCCATTGCCATCGACCACAATTTGCTGCTTCCCGCTTAACCCGAACTGACGTTAACTACGGTCAGCAGAAGCAGGCGACCTACGTTTATTTAGCTGCCACCTTGGATGCGGCAACCTGGGGCGCTGAACTCGCTCTCGGCGAAGGACGCGCCAGAATCTACATCGTGGAACCGACGGGACTCATTGAGGATGACCCCAATGTGACGAACCAGAAATTCCCAGGGAATCCAACGAAGTCCTATCGATCGCGAGAGCCGCTGCTGGTCATAGGCGAGGTCATCGATTGGCAAGGGCACTCTCCAGAAGCACTCAAGACCATGAAGGAGAACCTTGAGCAGCTGAAGCAATTGGGTATTGAGGCGATCGAGGACTGAGTTCGGCTCGTCTAGCGTTAAATCTTAAAGGGGCAGAACCATTGAACGGAAGGGCAAACCTGATCCTAGATCAACGTTACGATAGAAGTCAGGTCGAATCTGAGGTTTCGTCAATGCCGTCTCCGTTTCCAGGAATGGACCCGTATTTGGAAAACCCTGATCTGTGGTCAGAGGTCCACAGTCGGTTGATTGTGGCAATTTCTGATGCCCTCGACGACCAACTCAGCGATCGCTACCGAATCGCGATCGAAAAACGGGTTTACCAAACGACACCCGATGACAGCCTTACAATCGGTATCCCAGATATCGCCGTGATCGGTCAATCGCCCCCGTCTGACTCCACCTCCTCCACAACGGCAGTTGCTGAACCGATGACGATTGAACTCCCAATGTTGGAAGAGGTTCAGGAGCGATATCTGGAAGTGCGGGAAGTTGGCTCAGGTCAAGTCGTTACCGTAATTGAAGTGTTATCTCCTAAGAACAAGCGAGCGGGAGAAGGACGACAGGCGTATCTCAGCAAGCGGCAGCGCATTCTGGCGAGCCAAACCCACCTGGTTGAGGTTGATTTGTTACGGACTGGGGAGCCATTACCGATGGTGGGTGCGATCTCTTCTCTGTACAGAATCATTGTCAGTCGCAGCCAACACCGACCGAAAGCAGAACTCTACCCATTTGGATTGCGGCAACCTTTACCCAAGATCGCTGTTCCTTTGCTCCCTGAAGACGAAGAACCTACCTTGGCGATGCAGTCTATCTTAGAACTGGTGTATCGCCGAGGACGATATCATCAAGCCATCAACTACCAACAACCTGCGATTCCACCCATCCCAAAATCCGAAATCGAATGGGCGAAAGCACAAATTGAAGCCAATAACCCTGGCTTCGACAAAGAATGGTGAAGAAAGCCGTTCATCAGTGCAAATCTGAGGCTATACCGTTGAGGATAACGATTGAGGGAATAACAACGATGTCTTGGCACACCTCATGTGGAGATCGAGTCTTGGAAGGATCAGAAGCTGCTTTTTATCTCACCGCAGTGCAGCACGCGATCGAGCATCTCCAAGAGTTGCAAGACATCGAAGAGGAGATAGATGTGGTAACAGGCGCTAGCTTCGCTTCACCGAAGGTGACCGCATCTTCGACTCTGCCAGCTTTAATCAGAAAGTCGTCTTATTGCACACTTGTCTCCAGGCTTTGTTAGACCCAAAAATTGACCCTCCAGAGCTGACCAGCGTTCTAGAAGCTGCCGCGTATTTTCCTTTCGCTTTTCCCAGGCTGGAATTGAAGATGGAGCTTGAATCAGAAGAAGACGAGATTTTTGAGAATGAGGAATTTAAATACTACTACCGAAACATTGCCTGGCAAGTGTTTGATGAATTCGTCTACCCGTGCTGGCAATCCGCGAACACTGCGTGGAGCGAAGCTAGCGAAGAGTTTGGCGAAGACGAGGAGGAAAAAGCCTTCCATCAGCATTCTACTAACTTGACGCTCTGGAAATCAATCATCGATCAAATGGCAAATCGAATCTTTTGGGATCGGGACTGGATGGTCAGCTCATTCGCGCCCGAACTACTAGACGGCATTGAAAAGTCATTCAGTGAGACAACGGGATTGACTGAGGAATATGTGACAAACCGATTACCCAAGGTCACTTCAAAGCAGGTAAAGCAAGCGATCTCAGCGATCAAGAATTGGAAATTGTAAGGGTAAAACGGCTTATACATTTCCGTCGCATAGGCTTAATCCGCCCATAAGCGGGGCAACCATTGCTCTGCTGCAAGTGTCGGAAATCCCAACCGAACGGCTCCTTTCGGAGAATCTGCGACCAG